>CAYYAN010000001.1:0-13469 GCA_964469825.1 uncultured Chthoniobacter sp.
ATCCCGACCAAGGAAACCAAGTCCCATTCATTTCGCATCCAAAGGCAACAAAAAATTGCGTTGGAACTTTCTTGGCTTCATCGGCCCAGGTATCGATGTAATGATCCCATTTTCCACTTAAAATTTTATCAAGAGCAAATTTATCAGGACCATGTTCTTGTCCATTATCGAAAGGAGCATCCCACGGAGACCAGTATAGAAGAGGGATAGCGCCATAAGAACGGACCAAGTTCACTTGTTCGGTTGGAAATTTTTGCCGAGCCCAAAAAGATCCAAGGCCAATTAACGCCTGATGCTTTTTGACCAGCGTTTCAAAATTTTCCATAGCTTCTAACGTCACACCATCTTCTCCTTCACCAAAGTCGACATAAGCGCCAGTGTAGGCGCCATGTTCGGGGACGACGAGTTTTTCGTAAGTTGTCGCATGGAGGGTTGTTGCTAAGAGTGAGATGCAAAGTAAGGAAGAGATGTTCATGAGGTAGTGAAAATGAGTTTAAATTAAAAGTTGAAGCTCCGTCTTGCCTTCGGCAAAAAATAAAATTTTTTATTTGTGAAGCCTCGAAACGAAAACTTTTAACTTAAACTGCTACGAAGCGGCGTAGTCAGGTGTTTGGTGGTCTGATACCATTCTACAAATTTAGGAATACCAGCAGAGAGTGGCGTTGTGGGATTGTAGTCGAGAAGGCGACGTGCTTTGCTGATGTCCGCACACGTCAGAGGCATGTCACCAGGTTGTTCCGGAAGTTGTTCAATAATAGCCTTACGTCCTGTTGCTTGTTCAATCATGGCAATAAGGGCTGACAACGTAGTTGTTTCATTTTCACCGAGGTTAAAAATATCAAAGAGATTGCCTTCATATGCTATGGCACTGAGGACGCCTTGTACGATATCATCAATGTAGGTGTAATCGCGGCGTGTCGAACCATTGCCAAATTGCTTAATTGATTTTCCTTGGCTAATGGCATCGGTGAAATGATGAATAGCTAAATCAGGACGTTGTCCAGGTCCATAGACAGTAAAAAAACGAAGGCAGAGCATTCTCATTCCGTAAAGATATGAAAAGTTGCCGCAAAGTTGTTCGCCAGCCAGTTTAGTAGCTGCATAAGGACTTAGTGTCTGAGGGAGTGGTAGTGCTTCATGAAAAGGGGTGACCTTGGAAAGACCGTAAACAGAAGAGCTTGAAGCGAAGAGAAAACGTTGGCACTCACTCAGGCGAGCTCCTTCAAGCATATTTAATGTGCCGATAATATTGGTTTCAACATAAAGTTTAGGATCTTTAATTGAAGGTCGAACGCCCGCTCGTGCGGCAAAATGAATGATCGTATCTGGTTTAACCCGTTGAAGAAGTTGGTGGATTTCTTTTTCATCACGCAAGTCGATTGGGGCAATCTCACAATCGAAATGAGCAATATTATTGCGCTTGATGGCAGGGTCATAAAAATCATCAAAATTATCGATGATCGTTACCTGGTCACCCTTCTTAAGAAGGGCTCGTACAACATGAGATCCGATAAAGCCAGCTCCGCCTGTGACAACAATTTTCATGATGCATAAGTTAGCATAAGAAAAAAAGAGTTCCTATCTAAAAACAATTTTATAAATTTCTACGTAATAAGATCTCATTATTTCTTAAAGATGGTATAATCCTAAAAGCGGGAATAAAAATAAAAAACTTTACGCAATAGTTATCTGTTCTAAAGTCGAGCCGTTCTAATGCCTCGCTAACCGTGCAGGTTAGCTACGGCCTTGCAACAAGCAGTTTTAAATCAGACTCCTTACGCAAACTTTCTCATTTTCATTCCCGTTTTTAGGATTATACCTATGACGAATGATTAAAAAGTTATCTCCTCCGACTCTTATGAAACTTTGTTTGCGCACATGGGTTGAAATGAATCATGCTGCCTTGCTTCATAATGTTTGCGTTGCAAAACAAAGAGCCCCTCATGCTCAAATTATTGCAGTTCTCAAAGCCAATGCTTATGGGCACGAAATGGAAAAGATGGCAAAAACACTAGCATCTCATGTGGCTTATTTTGCTGTAGCCTCTTGTGAAGAGGGAATGCGATTGCAGCGAGTTGTTCCTAAAACTCCCATCATGCTCTTGAGTGCTGCGTTGCCATGCGAATATCCCATCATTGCTAAAAAAAAGATGATTCCTACTATTTCTTCGTTTGAAGAAGCACGTGCATTTGCAACTGTTGCTCCAAAAGGAGCTCCCATTCACGTGATGATTGATACAGGAATGGGGCGTCTTGGTGTTGCTGCTGAAGAAGCAGTAAAAGTAGTCAAAAAAATTTCAAAGCTTCCTTTAACGATTCAGAGTTTTTCTACTCATCTCCCCTCTCCAGATGAAGATGCAAAGGGGACACAAGCTCACTTGGCTTTTTTTGACAAAATTGTCTCTCAGCTCCAAAGTATTATTCCTCATGCTGCAATTCATGTTCTTAATTCAGCAGGGGTACTTCGTTTTTCAAAAAAAGATCATTGTTTCATTCGTGTCGGATTGATGCTTTATGGAGTTTCTCCAATTCGAACTTTTCAAAAGTTATTGCGTCCTGTTATGACCTGGAAGGCTCGTATCACGTTAGTTCAGAAACTTTCGAAGGGGGCAACAATTAGTTATGGAAGAACATTTACTGCTCCTCGTAACCTTACTGTGGCAGTCATCCCAGTTGGTTATGCTGATGGTTATCCCTGGCAACTTTCTAATAAAGGTGTCTATGTTTTGATTAATGGACGGCGTTGCCCTCTCCTTGGACGCGTAACGATGGATCAAATTGTGGTTGATGTCTCACGTGCTGGAAAAGTTGCTGTTGGAGATGACGTCGTTCTTTTAGGAAAACAAGGAAAAGAAAAAATTGAGGCAACTTGGCTAGCAAAAAAAGCAGAAACAATAGTTTGGCATTTATTTACAGGAATTACAGAGCGTGTACATCGATGCTAAATGATAGTATCTTCACATGAAGGTGTGCTATCATATTACGGAATGCGTACAGCAAGGCAATTATGCAGCGATCGATCAGGAGAGAAATGTTCTGTAGAACGCAAGACAATGCTAAATCCTTGATGTTCTACAAAACCTTGTTGCATTAATTCATTGGGAAGTTGATCGAAAGATTCTAAATTTTTAACAAGAAGTTGATCTTGAGAGAGGACAATTGGGCGACTTCCTGGAATAGCCACGATAGAAACTGGAATCAAATGGTGAACAAGTTCATTCAGTTTTTGTGCTGTAGGCGCTAGAATTTCAGCAGCAGCGTGACGTACTTCTAATTGAATCATCCTCGCGCGCGCCTCAGGCCCTACTGATTCTAAAGCATGACTGATCGCATCTAATAAGGTATGTCGAACCTCGGACAACTCAGTGATATTTTGAAGGTTTTGCAATGCTTCTGTTTGATGAATAGCTTTGGCAAGTGAAGAAATTTCTTTGAGGTAAGCGTTTTTTTGCGATTCAGGAACAAAATACATCACCACGAGTCTTACTGGTTCCTGATCTGGAGCGCCATAGGCGATTCCATTAGGACTCCATCCGACCGAACAGAGTAACTCAGAATCGCGTAATGTTGTAGCATGAGGGCAAGCCCAACCTTTGCCAATGCCCGTATTATGAAGGTTCTCGCGAGCAAGAACTTTTTCTGTCACTTGATCTTCCACTTGAACTTCAGGAATCGCTTCAATCAGAGCTGCAAGAAATTCTAGAGCATCTGTTTTATCATTATCTGGGAGTTCAACGAGACGACCTTCTTGGAGTGCAGTGAGGAGAGCTTTCATTCGAGCAGATTACATATTGGAGGCTACGGGTTACAGGAAAAAAGAGTTCATCTTAAAAATGCCTTTCATCCATCCGAATTGAACAACTTGTTCAAAAAGTTAAATAAAAAAATTTAAAAAGATAAAAGATTTTATTAACCGCAATGCTGATTACTTAAGAGCAACTTGATCAAAAAATGGGGTCAGTAATAGCAAATTTGCAGATGCAGTTGCAAATTTCGGGACTGACCCGCATTTCTCTAAAACGGAGTTTATCTTAAATAAAGGTATTTGGGTTAACGCGGTAGATGTGCATTCAAATAATGTTGTTGTATCAAATGATCTGTAGTTGACAATTGTTCTTTCATCTCATTTTCAAGTGGTTTGGTTTGATCATTAGGATCATCTATCTTTTTCTCAGAAAAAAAGCTAAAGCTATGTAAAAAAGTATTTTCGATTTTTGCTCTCAAACACTTTAGGTTTTCTAGAGATATCGAATAATTTAAAAGCTTCTCAAAAATATTAGCACTTCTTTTCCACGCTTCTATAGGATCTGTTTCGGACGCTTTGAAGGTATCAATTGGTTTATTACTAAAGAAGTTAACAAGAGCAGGAGAAGCGGACTCTGTAGAGTACATGCTCTTTTCCGCAAGATCAGCCCAAAAAGTTGCTAATTCCAAGCCATAATTAGCAAGAGCGGTTCTCTGAGTTTCTAATGTTTTAAATTTTGTTAAGAAATCTTTTTTGCAAGAAGGTAAGAACGAGTACTCCTTAACAATTACAAAATTCTTTTTTCCATTTTCAAAAACACTCTGAATATCATTTTCACTTAAAATTGTTTTTTTTGAATTAAGTGCCAAATTATACCAAAGGTCTGAAAATTTTTTATGATAGTTAGTTACACTTTGTAAAAATGCTTCCTTATTAGAATGAGAAAATAAATTTTTAAAAATTTTTAAAAAGGAACGATTCTTTTGAACAACACTGAGGTCTTTTAAAAATTCAGCAAGAGATTCCAATGTATTAATGCTGTTTTCAAAAAATTTCAAATTGATAGGTCGACCAGGGCCACTTGTTACAATTTCTGCAAATTGTTTAGCTCTTTTACCAGCTTGTTCCCAAAACTGCTTGCTCTCGCCAGAATGATTTTGATTTTTTAGATCTTGTTGTTCAATTTCATGAGCATTAGAAAAACATTGAGCTGCCTTTGCATAATACTTTGCCCGATCTGCACAAGGCAAAAGATAGTTATCTTTTTGTTCAATTTGAGGAGGAGTTGATTCTGCGTTATCCAAAGATTGTTTTAGATTTGTAGCAGCTTTTTCCCAACATTCGATACACTCTCTTGTATTTGTAGAAACTTTATTCGGTTTTAAAGATTCTTTTCTAAGAGTAGATGCATTTTGAAAATACCCTCCTGCTTCTTCATAAGAAGCCATCTTTTTCTTGTTGGGATTAGTTTGAGTTATAGCGTTATCATAATTTTGGGTGAAATCCCTTAATTTAGAGCTCCTGATGTCTAATGAATGACTCAAATATTCCTCAATATTTGTTTTAAAAGAAGTTAATGCACTTTCCCAGTGAGGAATAATGAGATTTGCGTACTTACTAGCTTTTTCCCAACAGTCTTTTTGTTCGGCATGTTCTGTTGATGCTAGAGAAGAATTATAAGTGTGTTTTTTATGATCAAAATAGCGTGATTGATAAAGTAAATTTAGTAGTGAATCAGCAATAGTTTCATAGTATTCGCCTTCTTGACTGTTCGATTGGAGGTAGTGTTCTGCTGATAATTGATAATATAACAGTGCGTTTTCATACTGATCGAATAGATAGTCAGTTCCGCGTTTCAAGACGTCAAACGCTTTTTTATTCCAAGAATCTGATGGTGACATAAGATAATCTTCTCTTACGTCATGCCATAAACAAGAAAAGTGAGTTGCCAATCTTCCAAGGGTAACATGTCTTTTCAAACTGTTGGCTTTTTCTAAATATGTTTTGCTAAGATCTAATTTTTGTTTTAATTCTTCATACCTTTTAGCTTCATCTAGATTAGAAGCCTTCAGGGCTATTCCAAGATGATGACAAAGATCTAAATATTTTTGTTGCCATTTAACTTCTTCCTTAAAATCACCAAGTTTCGTTTCTAAATCAGTAAACAATTCTGCTTTTTCTGCTATTGTTAGAGCATATTTAGCAGCTTCTGCAAAAGACGTTGCAGCATTATCTGCAATAGTTCCTTCTTCCATTTTTGCTTCTAAGAAAAAATTGCAGGCAAGAATGTAATTTTCACATGCAAGATTATATTCTTCAAAAGCTCTCCTCCAACATTCAGTTACATATGACCTCTCTTCAGGACGAGCTTCAATAGCTTTTTCAAAGCAAGCTTCAGCATTTTGGCAACTACTAAAGCTATTTTCTGAAACAGAAAAGGAATGATTCAAAATGTCTGGATCTGTTAAAAAACATTTTTCTGCAAGATCAGAAAAGTATTTTCTTAACCGCAGTTGAAGCATAACAATATCATGACGTGCGCCTTCAAAGGTTGTGATAACATCACGTTTTAATAACTGCTGAATCTTCTTAAGAGACTCAATCTCTCTTTTCCGTGCTGCAAGATATATTCCAATCTGTGGGTGAGCCTCTTCACTACTAGTATTTAACGCTTCAACAGCATCGACCTTTTTATTAAGATCTTCCAGACGTTTTTGAATGAGTTCAGCGTTTTCTATGATCTTTTCATCAGAAGGCATTGGCTCCAAATTAAAAAATTCTATTATGACTGGAGGAGCCTCTGTGGCTACATGCACAGATCGTTGAGGCTGAGAAGACGCATCAAACAAATTGTTTTTTGAAAACGAATCAAATTTTTTCTCATCTTGTTCTTCTTTCTTAACGAGCGAATCATGACTTTCGTTTGTTGGCGCAATTTTTAAGAGTTCTTCTATTGTTGGCAACAGCGGATTATTTTGTATCGTCAGATCCAAAAGTTTCTCGTCTATTTGAAGAGAGAAAGGGTCTTGTATTGGAGAAGAGGTTTTTCGATCTAATCCGGATGTTTTAGAAATGGATTCAGAAATTTCGCTTTCCTTGAGGAAGCTTGGTTGTGCTTCATGCGCACTTTCTATTTTAGCAATAATATTTTGGAGCAGCTGATCAATCTCATTTTTATCAGCATCATTGGAGCTTTTGCTTGTCACTTCCGTGGAGGCAGGAATGGCTGGTCGAGTATGCTCTGATATAACACCCTGCTGCGTGCTTTTCGCTCCTAGTTCGAGATCGTGAGTAGCGAGTTCTTTAAAAACTTCATCTCTTAATTGTAAAGAATTTATTTCTTCACAATTTTGATTGAGGCCTTGTTCCTTTTCATCATCTGAAGGCTTCAAATCAAGTGTACTTTCTGTAACGTTGTTCTCAGAAATCGAGTCCAGTATTTTTTCTAACTCACAAGATTTCAGCGACGAAAAAGAATCTGATCGACTAAGTGATGCTTCATCATCTGGCTTTTTGAGATGTTGATTGCCGGTAGAAGATGAAGGTCTCCTGTTTTTGCGCGCATTGTCAGGAGGGACATGTTTTGAAATTTCAGTTTCAATCTTTGTGATTTCTTCGCGAATTATCTTAATACCATTGCTAGTATTATTTTCTTTTTTACTTTTTTCGATATCTTCTTTAAGAGTCTTCCTCAATGTTGGATTAGTTTCTGATTGCAAAAATTTTTCTTGTACAGAAATGTGGGTTAATGCTTGATTATAGCGTTCATATCGTGAATTGAGTTGTTTTCCTTTCAAATCTTTTTCTTCCTCAAGATTTCTTCTGATTGCAAGTTGACTGGTTGCTCGTTTGGAGTCATGAAGTTTTGAAAGTTCATTGTTTTTTTGAGCCTTCTGAGCAAGCAATCGATTTTCCTCTTCCTGTGAGGCCTTGCTTGTAACGCTGCGCCAATAACTTTCTTTGTTACTTAAGGAACGATCCGGTTGATTAGGTCGTATTCCCGGTAATGTTTCATTGTTGGATTTGAGAGCAGTAATCTTTTTTTCTCCAAGAGGTAAAGGATCAGCATTCACAATATCTCCTAACCATTCGGCTTGAGAGATTGGATTTTCCTTTAGATTATTACTAATCTCTAAAGCAGTTTTTACAACACTATCAATAAATCTTTTGTTATCACCGGATTTAAATTTTAAGGCATTACTAAATGCTCGCATCATGGTGCCTGCAAGTTTAAATGGAATTAAAGAACTGATTTCCTCAAATGCTTCTGCCAGTTCATTGGCATTTTCGGCTATTGTCGTGCATAGAATTTTGTTAGGATTACTCTCCGCGATTAAGTGCGATAACTCGAGCCACTTTGTCTTTGCTTGTGTAACGCGCGGATCCTCTTTGTGATAAGAGGGAGATTGTTGCATTGGCTCTGTATGCGCTAATACTATTAAGGGAGAGGGAGAAGATGGGATATTTTGATTGTCACTAAAAACGTGTTGAGAGATATGAACCTCATGTTGAATAGGCTGTTTGTTAATAAACTCCATCCACGCTTGATTAAGGTTGGCTTTTAATGCTCTATTTTGAACAAGCTTGGAATGAGCTTCTTTCATGCTTCTTAATGCAGTATGTTCAGTCTTGATATAGTGAGACAAAGTAATAGCTTGATCTTGATCATTGGTTGAGGCATTCGAAAATACGTTTTTCAATTTTTCAATTTCCTGTTTAAGGCTAGAAAACGCAGAAATGAATTTGGAAATAGAATTTTTTTCCTGCGACTCAAGAAGCTGATTGGCTAGAAATTGGGTCTGGTTGAGATTGTTTTTTATTTCAAGTGCATAATTAGAAATTTGTTCAGAATCTGCAGGCCAGTCTAAATAAGAAAAGAAACCAGTTGCCCAATTTTTCCAGACATGTTCTTCATGGTTCTCTGGAGGGGTCATCAAAATTTTTATTTCATCAAGTTCCTCTTTTTCTTTTTTCTCCAAAAAATCTTGCGCTTGTTCTGCAATGTTTTGAAAATTTCTTGCTGAAGAAGCTCTCTCTTTTCCTTGTAGACGTACTGTTTTTAATGAATAACCCTGAAAGTTATCACTAAATTTTCTACTGAGAAATTGACCTAAATAATCAGTTGCAAAAGAACTAAGGTAGGAAATTGTTATCCAGGGAGCATTGTGCTCCATGGGCACTGTTGCAGTTAATCTTTTCTCAATGATATCTTGTAGAGCGCTGTGCTCTTCAGAAAAAAGAGTAAAATATTGGAAAAGATCTTTTTTTTCTTGAGCGGCTATTTTTTGATTTTCCAACAATTTTTCTAATAACGAAAATGTTCTTGCCTGTGTAATAGGATTGTCATGAACCATATTGTCAATACCCCATGTTTGTAAACTTTCCTTCCAAAAGCTTTCTGGGTTGACAAAACGTGCGCTCACTTTTTGGGTCCAATTTTTTTCAACCTCTCCAAAAAGTGTTTCCAATTTTGACTTAGTTTCTTTTGTTATTAATGATGGGTTTTTGTCTCTTGCATTTTTATGATCTTCAAAAATTTTTAAAATTTCTTTAAGAGTATCAATTGAGATAGGAGAGTGAATGAAATTGCTTTTTTCATAACCCAAATCTTCCAACGAGATCTGTCCATCTTGTAATAAAGCTTCATCTAAACATTCGAGTAATTCTGAAGTTTCAGTTTCACGTACATCTTCAAAAGTTGCCTCTAAAAATTTTTCTCCTCGGGCATCAATAACTTTTACAAAAGCATTCGAAAAATCAGAAGAAGTTGTATCGACGAAAACTCTAATTTTTTGCAAAGTGATTTTTGTATATTCTCTTTTATCAAGTTTCTCATCAAATCGTTCACTAAGGTGTCGTTTTTCAGAAGTTTCTTCAATAGAGCTCTTGGGAAGTTTAAACTTTCCTGTAGCGGTGGGCATAGCCAATCCTACTTGTGTTGTTCCTATTAAGGAGAATATCACTACAAAAATTGACAGAGTGATTTTTTTTGGTTTTTTCATTGGGTTGGTTTTTGTTAAAGAAGGCTTCTCATCAAAAATTTGCTAATCCTGATATCTTGTGGAGCCAACATGTTTTCATTTATTAAGTTATAAAACACTACTAGAATGCAAACAGAAAAACCAAACGAATGAAAAGCATTAGGCTCAATGCTGTTTACTTAAGCCTAAAAACGTGAATGAAAATAAAAAATTTTACGCAATAGTATCTGTTTCAAACTGTTCGTTCTAATGCCTCACTAACCGTACAGGTTAGCCGCGGTCTTACAACAAATAGTTTTAAATCAGACTCCTTACGCAAACTTCCTCATTTTCATTCACGCTTTTAGGTTAACCCAGATATTTACGATTAGGGCATATAGCCTCATCGTAAATATCCGGGCTAACTTGACAGAAAGGCATTGAGAAAGGCGCAATAAGATAAGAAGCCACCAGCCCTCCTTCAAGCTGAGGAAGAGCTCTTCGCTGTATAAGTAGAATTTATTGGCTTTCCTAATCAATGCCAAACTTCTTCATGCACCAGACGTTTACCTTATGCGTAACGATGGAATAGCAGAGTAGGAATCCAGCCACCCAAACCCAAAAAATACCAGGGAGCGGTACCATTTCAAAATAAGTTCCGAGTGGTGTATAAGGGAGTACGCCACCAACAATCATAATGAAGAGAGTCATCGCTAAAAGAAAGGGGCTGGCGATACTTTGGAAGAAAGGTATTTTTGCTGTGCGGATAATATGAACGATGAGTGTTTGCGTTAAGATTGATTCAACAAACCACCCTGTATGGAAAAGTTTTTCATAATACGTTTTCATTTCAGGACTCGTTCCGGCATTGGTAAAAAGATAACAGTGGAAAAAATAGAGCATTAAGAAAAATGTTGCGTAGTCAAAAATAGAACTCAGAGGCCCAATAAAAACCATATAACGTCCAATATTGGCAATATTCCATTGGCGCGGTTTTTGCAAATACTCTACGTCAACATGATCAGAAGGAATTCCAATTTGAGAAATGTCATAGAGAAGATTGTTAATGAGCACTTGAATTGGTGCCATTGGCAAGAAAGGTAGGAAACAAGCTCCTCCTAGCACACTGAACATATTTCCAAAATTAGAACTAGCGCCCATGCGAACATACTTAATAATATTTCCAAACACCTTGCGTCCTTCAATCAATCCATCTTCAAGAACCATGAGGCTTTTTTCGAGAAGAATGATATCAGCTGATTCTTTCGCAATGTCAACAGCACTATCAACCGAAATACCAACATCTGCGACGCGCATCGAGAGAGCGTCATTAATGCCATCCCCCATATAGCCGACAACATGTCCTCGTTTTTGCAATGCGATGATGAGGCTTTCTTTTTGTGCAGGAGAGAGGCGAGCAAAGACGTTGTGTTTTTCGGCTAGATCGCCAAGGTCTTTTTCTGTTAAGGAAAGAAGTTGATCGCCCGTGATGACTTCTCCGGCATCAATTCCAACATCTTTACAAATTTTGCGAGTTACTAAGGCGTTGTCGCCTGTTAAAATTTTGGTTTCAACGCCATAAGTCTTTAATGAAGCAATGGCTTTAAGAGCTGATTCCTTTGGTGGATCGAGGAAGGCAATATAACCTAGCAAAATTAATTCACTCTCATCTGCAACCGAAAAGGTTGTTTTATTTTTAGGAAATTCTCGATAAGCAATTCCTAAGACACGATAACCATCGCGACTTAAATTTTCATATTCTTCGAGAAGGTCATTTTTGATGAGGTCAATCATCATGTAGACTTCGTCATCAACTTGGTAGTGCGTGCAAGCTTTATAAATATCTTCAACAGATCCTTTGCAAACCAAAACATGATCGCCTTCATAGTCGACCACAACTGACATACGCTTGCGTTGAAAATCAAAAGGAATTTCATCAATTTTGCGGCAGCCGCGATCAACATCAAGATCAGTGTGAGAAAGGACAGAGGCGTCCAATAAATTGCGCAAGCCTGTTTGATAATAGCTGTTCATGTAAGCATAGCGGAGAACGTCTTCGCTAGTCCGATTGGTAACATCAACGTGTTTTTCTAAGAAGACACGATCTTGCGTCAGTGTTCCTGTTTTATCAGTGCACAAAATATCGATGGCTCCAAAATTTTGAATTGCATTGAGGCGTTTCACGATGACCTTTTTGCGTGACATGGCAATTGCTCCCTTGGAAAGATTGACAACAACAATCATTGGAAGCATTTCTGGTGTGAGGCCTACAGCGACGGAGAGTCCGAAGAGTAAGGCTTGTCCCCAGCTGTGATCTTTGAGACCAACGATCAAGAAAACAATGCTGACCATTATGACCATGAAGCGAATCATCAGCCACGTGAACCCAGCAATACCGCGATCAAAGCTTGTGAGGACGGGAGCGCCTGCTAATTTTTGAGCAATTGCCCCAAAGTGTGTGTTCATGCCGGTATTGACGACAATGCCTTTGGCGCTGCCGCTCTCGACATTACTGCCTTGAAAAATAGCATTGGGGAGTTCTATGATCGTTCGTTTTTTGTTCTCAGTGCCTGCTTCGGCTAGTTTTTCTAGAGGCATTGATTCTCCTGTCAGGGAAGATTGACTCACAAAAAAATCTTTTGCAGTAATGAGTCTGATATCAGCAGGAATAAGTGATCCAGCTTGTAGAGAAACGATGTCACCTGGAACTACTTGTGACATTGCGATTTCTACTTCCTGTCCATCGCGTAGCACATGGCAATTGGTTTGCACCATGGCTCGCAGTTTTTCAACAGCTTTGCTAGAACGATGCTCTTGGGCATAGGAAAAACCGACGCTCAAAACGACCATGAATCCTACAATCGTTGCAGAGGAAACGTCTCCCATTAAGAGAGAAGCTATGCAAATGACTAAGAGTTGAATAACAAGAGGGTTTTTACAACGAATGAGAATTTCTTTAAAAAATCCTTGGTGCTTTTTCTTGCCAAGATCATTAGGACCCCATGTAGCGAGGTGTTCTTCTGCTTGAGCTGTTGTGAGGCCGTTCTCAGAGCTGTTAAGAGCTTGTAAAGCTTCATGAGGAGAGAGAGAACAAATCTCCAAAAATTTTTGTTCTTGTTCAGAAAAGGTTTCAATACTGTTGCTGTTTTTGCGTGCAGCAAAAGTGGGAACTGTTTTTTTAAAGGCAGAAAAAATGCTCACGATAAAGAAAACTTAGCTTGAAAAGAGCGATGGGTAAAGAAGAGAGCTGTATTGGAAGATTATTTTTTTCTAAAAATCAACCGCCATAATTTTGTCCAAAATCTGGACTAGTTTCCAAAAGTCATTGGACCTACCCATTGTTGGATTCTATCATTCCATTCTGGAGGGCTAGTAATTTCGAGGAGGGCATTATTAATTTCTCTTTTTTGAGGGAGGTTTGGTCGCAAGCCAATGGAACGGTAGATTGTGCCAGAAGGAATGGAGGCGAGTTGCAAGCGGCCTGAATAATAATGTGAAACGAGATATTGAAGACTGATGCTATCGGCAATAAACGCATCAATTTTTTTAGAACAAACTGCATCTAATCCTTCTTTAGCATTTTCAAATTTGTGAGTAGGAATTCCTTTGAGTTTGAGGGTTCTTGCAGCATAACTTCCAGGAAAAGCACCTGTTTTATAATGTGCTAAATCTTCGATATGTCTGATGGATGTATGTTCTGCAGCAGTGGTCAGCGAGGAAATGACTGTTCCTGTTAAGAGCGCAATAAAAATCATTCCTGCAAGC
>CAYYAN010000001.1:13479-33304 GCA_964469825.1 uncultured Chthoniobacter sp.
CCCAAAAAAGTGACAGGAACTTTATCACCATATCCATTAGTTGTCATTGTAACAGCTCCAAACCAAAAGGCAGAGCCGATTCCATGGGGGATTAAATCATTAAAATGATTTTTGTTATTTTTCCTTTCAGCCAACCAAAGTAAAAGACTAAAAATAAAAAGTCCAAGAAGCATTAAGGAAAAAATTTCCAGAAAGCCATTGTTTTTTAGGGATGACGAAAACGCTACGATTTCTTGAGTAATCACAAAATTACGAAGTGCTACAAGCAGGTGGCTTGCTAGGTAAGGATTCGTAAAATCGATTAAATTTCTTCCTCCTATTGTTGGCGCCATCTCTGCAATGCAAAGATCACATTTTCCGTTATGAAGAGCATCAACGATCTCATTAGGAGTGAGCTTAATATATTCGTAGTTATAGCCTAATTTTTTTGCAATTTGTTCCCAAAGATCGACTGTCAATCCTGACCATTTTCCTGTCGTCTCCTCATAGGCATAGGGAGGGGAATCGCAGACGGCTACATGGAAGAAAGGAGCTTTCTCCTCTGCCATAGCAAGTCGCATATTAAAGCAGACAAACAGGCAGAGGAATGCAGAAAAAAAATGGCGAAGGTCCATAAAAATTGAAAAAAGAGAACCTAAATTTATTTTTCTTTAGCCTTATCTCAACGCTTGTAAAATGGGTATAGGATAAACGCCCAAAATTAAAATTGTTGCAATGAGTGTGCCAATGAGCCATTGAGTGATTCTGGTGACAACAATAGCAGAAGCTCCTTCTGCAGCTTGTTGCCAGTACATGGCACGAATGACTTTAAAATAAAAATAAAAGCCGGTTACGACAGTGAGTGAACCAATTGCGAGAAGGCCATAATGAGCTTGTTGGAAAGCGACTAGGAAAATAAAAAATTTTCCAAAAAATCCAGCGGAAAATGGAAGTCCTGCCATCGAAAGCATAGCAATTGTCATTGCAACAGCGAGAAAAGGAGAGCGTTGATAGAGACCTTGGAAGCGATAGATTTCTTCACCGCCGGAAGCTTCTGCGACGAGCAAAAGGATGATAAAAGCAAGCGATGACATTGCCAAATAAGCAACGAGATAAAATCCTATCGCAGGACCTGCTAAAATATTTCCAATGCTAGCAACTCCCATTAAGAGATATCCTGTGTGAGCAATGCTCGAATAGGCTAAGAGCCGTTTCATGTTGGTTTGTGCCAAGGCTGCTAGATTTCCAAAAATCAATGTGGCGATCGCAAGGAGAGTTACGATGACAATCATTTTTTTTGCTAGCAAAGGAATGGTCATTAATTGTTCCAAGAGGCGCAATAAAACAACAAAGCCAGCTGCTTTGGAGGCAGCGGAAAGATAAGCTGTTACTGGTGTTGGTGCGCCTTGATAGACATCAGGAAGCCAGAATTGAAAAGGAAAAGCGCCAATCTTAAAAGCAAAGGCCACCAAGCAGAGTGCTACGCCGAAGAGAAGTGGGCGGAGTGAAGTTATCGATAAGCCTATTAAAGAATGAGAGAGTAAGCTGATGCTTGTGGTTCCGGTCATTCCAAAAATCCAAGTCATTCCATAAATGAGAAAACCAGCAGAGAGTGCACTCAAAATTAAATATTTTGTGCCAGCTTCTAAGCTCAAGGAGTTTTTGCGGAGGTAAGAAACTAAAATATAAAGAACAACGGACATTAACTCCAACGAGACAAAGAGCATGATAAAATCAATGGCTGAAACTAACCACATCAAGCCAGCACAAGCAAAAATAGGAAGAATAAAAAACTCTCCTGTTCCACCGCCGCGTCGTTCACTCGGAATGAGACGCTCAATTGTTGGAAGGAAATCAAGTGACATCAGGATAGTAATGATGGTCATGACTAACATGAAGCGTTTGAAAAAGAGAGCCAGTGTATCGGCTGCATAAAAAGCAGCACTAGGTCCTTGCAAAGGATGTAATGGCAAGAAAGTCAGTGCCAGTGCGACAGCCAGTCCCAAAGCGGCTGCATAAGCAATGCATTTTTTAGGAGCTTTAGGAAGAAAAGCTTCCGCTAAGAGCAGAATAATTCCTAGGAGAACAACAAAAGTTTCAAGAAATAAGGGATTCATATTTTTTTAAAATAGCATCCACTTCTTGCCTCGTCAGCTCAATACTTTCAGTAATCTGAGTGATAGAAAT
The DNA here is from genome assembly GCA_964469825.1 of uncultured Chthoniobacter sp. Lineage (GTDB taxonomy): Bacteria > Verrucomicrobiota > Verrucomicrobiia > Chthoniobacterales > UBA6821 > CAIWMF01. The sequence continues at coordinate 15,646 of CAYYAN010000001.1, forward strand.
TTCTATGCAATACATGTTCAATCGATTTTCATTTTCTCTTTAGTTTTTTCTTGTCCCAAAAGTGAGTTTGTCTTAAGTAGTCAACATTGGGACCAGCCAGGATATTTCATCCCTCTCTACTGCGAAAGCCGGGAAGTCCGATAACCGAGCCCCAGGTGGGGCGAGATCGAATGCCGAAGGCAGCCCCAAAGGGGCGAGCCTCGCGGGAGCGAGCGAGTCGAAATGCTGCGTTAGACTTGAATTTTGATCAGGACAGTATGTACTCATACAGCCCTGATAACATACATGCGTCCGGGCGGACGCTGGATGGACTGCCGAAGGCAGCCCCGAAGGGGTGAGCCTCGCGGGCGCGAGCGAATTCCAATCCTTCGTCTGCCTTAACCCATCAGCCTTCGCGACTTTCTCGTCACGAAAGTGATGAAATATTCGGGCTAGCTTGGCTCAGCTAATCGCTGTATTGACCAAGTGCAAAATGAATTGAGGGTAAATTCCAACAATTAGTAGAGTTGCAATAAGAAGAATCACACTCGCATATTCAGAAGGAGTCAAGTCGGTGAGAGAAGAATGTTCTTGGTGGTTCGAGAGTGGTCCAAAGAAAATAGCTCGATAAGCACGTAGCATATAGATGGCAGAAAGCACTACGCCCCAAACTGCAGCAATGAGAGCAATGAGAAGAGCTGGAGAACGATGTTCCATAGTCAGGCCTGCCGTCGTTCCAAAAAAGATAAGAATTTCACCAGCAAAGTTGGCAAATCCTGGAAGCCCCAGAGAGGCCATCGCCGCAAATCCAAAAAGAACAGACATCAAGGGCATCTTAGCAGCGAGACCTCCTAAATCGTGATATTCGAGAGTTCCAGTACGACGTCGCAGAGCGCCACAAAGTGCAAAGAGTGCCGCTACGGAAATGCCATGAGCAAACATTAAAAGAGCTGCGCCATTAAGGCTAATAACATTCATCGTTGCAAGACCTAAGAAAATGTAACCCATGTGCATAACGCTAGAGTACGAAAGTGTCCAATCAAGCCGACGTTGAGCAATCGTGACATAACCGATGTAAAGAATGTTACAGGTGAGCAAGATCAATAATAAGGTTGAGAAAGTAAAGGCAGCCTCTGGAAAAATGGGCATTGCAAGTCGGAGTAAACCATAGAGACCAAATTTTTTTAAGACCCCTGCATGCAACATAGCTGTTGGAGCGGGTGCACTGGAATAAGTTGTTGGAGCCCAGGAATGAAAAGGAAAGAGAGAGACTAATGTTCCAAAGCCAAATAAGAGCAATAGATAAATCTTGGAGGAGGGATGAGAGATGCCAGCCTGGCTCATCTCAGTCATCAAACGAATATCAAAAGTTCGGAAGCCGCTTGGAGCCGAGAGATAGAGAGCGATAATACCGAGGAGAACAACAAAACTTCCAGCGCCAAGATAGAGCGTTGCTTTCCAGGCTGCTGCTTGGCGATCGCCAGATCCCCAAACACCAATCATGATAAAGACTGGAATGAGCGCAATTTCATGAAATCCATAAAGAAAAAATGCATCGATAGAAGAAAAAGCGCCGAACAAACCTCCTGAAATGAGTAGAAGACAGCTATAGAAAAGAGCTGGAAAGCGTTCTGTTTTTGGGGAGATGGTGATTGCAGCAAACGAGACAAGTGAGGTCAGCGCTAGCATGGTAAGACTCAATCCATCAGCGCCAAGAGAAAAGTTAAGCCCCAAGTTAGGAAGTATGGGGGTTTGTTGCAGATATTGCCATCCTGGATTAGCATAATCATATCTTATCATCAGAACGAATGAAAGAATGAGATTTAGGCTAGCAGCAAGTAGCGCTGTAAAGCGTGCGGGAGCGCCCACCATTATAAAAAGAGCGGCAATGAAAGGAATAAGGATGAGAAAAAGAAGTGGACTCACTAGAATAGTAATGGGTAAAGGGTAATCGGTAATGAGTAGCTGGCGCTATTGAGAAATTCCATTCTGAAATGTTAATTGTTCAATATTAAGTTAGGCTTACGAAAATTAAATAAGATTTTGAATTTAGAAGGCTGATGACTTTTAGTGAATCCGCAGGATGAACACTATCATCGCGATGGTGCCAGCTCCTAAGAAAATAGCGTAGGCCTGAAGACTTCCGACTTGGAGGAATCTCAAGATAAAACCTACTGTCCAGAGTAAAGAAGCAGAACCTTGAACACAAAGACCATTAATAACCCAGCGATCGAAAAGGGAGCAGATTTTTGCAAAGCCATCTTGAAGATGCTCTACGCACCAAGCATAGACGTTGTCGATGTAAAGACGATTTGCGAAGAAGGGAATAACCAAAGGATCTTTTGAGGCATTGCGATAAAGTAGAACAGAGCTAGCTGTACCAAGCACAAAAAAACTGATAAAGAGCCATTCCAAATATTCTGGGACTTCAGGTGTGAGAGTCATTGTCCCTAATGGAGCAATAAAGAGTTTTTCTATATAGGGATAACCAGCAAAGATCGAAGGAATCGCTAGTGCTAAAAGAGGCAAGGTCATAACCAGAGGGGATTCTAAGGCTGTACGAGCCTGCTCTGTCCGAGGTGTTCCAAAAAAAGCAACGACCGCTACGCGTGTGATATAAAATGCAGTGAGTCCAGCTGCACTTACCAGCATCCAAAAAATGGCAGGGTGTTGTGCAAATGCAAATTTCATGATCAAGTCCTTACTAAAGCTTCCACTGAAAAAAGGACAACCTGCTAGTGCTAACATGCCGCAGAGGAAGGTAACAAAAGTCACTGGCATCCGCTTGCGTAAGCCCCCCATTTTCCAGATATCAAGCTCATGATGCATACTGATCATAACGGATCCAGCCGTTAAGAAGAGAAGGCATTTAAAGAACGCATGAGTAAAAAGATGGAATAGCGGAATACCTGCAGAAGGCGCAATACCAACAGCGGTGACCATATATCCAAGTTGAGAAATTGTAGAGTAAGCTAAAACACGCTTAAAATCATTTTGCTGAGTTGCCATCAAAGCAGCAGCCAGAGCTGTTAAAGCGCCAATCCAGATGATTACTGTGTTGGCAATAGGAGAACCATGAAGAAGCGGGAAAATACGAGCGAGCATGTAGACGCCTGCGGCGACCATTGTAGCAGCGTGAAGGAGCGAGGAAACAGGAGTAGGGCCTTCCATCGAATTCGGTAACCAAACATGAAGCGGGAGCTGCGCTGATTTTCCAATCGTACCACAAAAAATTAAAATAAGAGCGACAGCAAGAAGTGTTGGGTTGTTGGTAAACGATGGCAAAGAAGAGGTGATGGTGTTAAAGGAAAGCGATCCAATGCTGAGCCAGAGGAGTAAAATTCCTAATAAAAATCCGAAATCGCCAAGACGATTAACCATGAAGGCTTGATTACCTGCATCAGCAGCAGCTGGCTTTGAAAAATAATGCATGATGAGGAGGTAAGAACTAAATCCCACCAGTTCCCAACTGATGAACATCATGATAAAGTTATTGGCCAAAACAATGCCAAGCATTGAAAAAAGGAAAAAGGATAATCCTGCAAAAAAGCGAGCGAATCCTTCTTCGTGGCGCATGTAACCAATCGAGTAGATAAAAACGAGTGTTGCAATCGTGGTTACGACAACAAGCATGGTACGGCTTAAAGGGTCGACCATCATTCCAATGGAAATCGTTAAAGCCTCTCCAAAATTAATCCAAGCAAAACCAGGAAGGGTGATGTTAGTTTTTTGAAGAAATAAAATCCAACTTCCGATGCAGGTGATCAATGCTGCACCAATGGCTAAAGTTGCTGCTGCTGGCTTATTACTGCGCGTGATGAGTAAAATGGTAGCTGCAGCAAAAAGAGGTGCGAGGTAGATTGTCCAGAGGGCAGAAGAAAGACTAAAAGCTGAAGGCTGAAGGCTGAAGGCCAAAGAAAGAAAGGAAGAGATCATAAGTATTAAGAGAGAATCATTTTCATATAATTATCGTGAGATCGAATCCAAATCCAGACATAGCCATTTGGAATCGATGTGGCAAGGGCTCTGCAGGCGCTATTCACTCGGCATGACCAGAGTTTAGGACCTGCTTTTTTAAATTGTAACGAAGGGTGAAAGGGATTGGATTTCCAAAGGCGATATTGCTTGAGTGGTAGTAAACGTAAAGAAAGAGGAAGTATTTGATAACATGATTGAAAGTCAGCAGTAGTATGGCTGATCATGGAATAAGCGATGTTTTTCCTTGGTAAAATTCTTGTTGAGTTTTTTGTGCCATGAGATCTAGCCCGGTAAAGCAGCTTCTATAATTTTTTGGTCCCAATGAAATTCGCGCATGTCGATCGATGCATCAGTAAGAATCCAAAAGGCATCTTCGGGAAGTTGATTGATAGCCAAAGCAATTTCTTGAACAGCAGTCATCATTTTCATTTTTTTAGAATAAATATTTTTTCTAAAACTTCAAACTATTCAGATCTTCCGTATGAATTGTTTGCTTTGCACGGAAAAGAGCCACAATAATGGCCAAGCCTACAGCAACTTCAGCAGCAGCCACTGTAATAATAAAAAAGACTAGCATTTGTGCATGATAATTTACATGACCATCAATAAGACCATAACGAGAGAAAGCAACCAGGGAGAGGTTCGTGGCGCTTAACATCATTTCGAGGCACATAAAAACAATAATGATATTACGACGTAGCATGACTCCTGCCAATCCAAGTGCAAAGAGGATGCCGCTGGCCATTAAGTAATGAGAAAGAGTGAGCATAGAGGGAAGGGCTGGGATATTATTTTAATGTTTGTCGGCTAAGGAGAACGACTCCTACTGTGGCAACAAGCAAGAGAACTCCAATGATTTGGAAAGGAAGATTAAAAGAATGAAACAAAGTCAAGCCAATCATGGCCACATCGCCCTGAACTGGTTGTGTAAGCGGAGGTAATGGTTGAGAAAAGAGGGGGCTTGTGGAAAGAGTGTTCGAGAGGAGTTCTATAAAACAAGCGATAATCAAACCTCCTCCTAACATGGCTCCTAACTTAACGCGGCGACGTTCTTCTGCCTTAAGATTCAGTAGCATGATGATGAATAAGAAAAGAACCATGACTGCTCCTGCTGTGACAAGCACTTGAATAATAGCGATGAAATAAGCATCTATAGTGACAAAGAGGTCAGCCATTGCATGATAGGAAGCGACGAGTGAGAGCGCGCAAGCAACAGGGTTACGTAAAACGATTACGGCTGCACCAAAAGCAATCGTGAGGAGAGAGAAGAGCCAAAAGAGAGTTAGTTGCATATTGTGGCAGTAAAGGGTGAAGGGTAAGAAATTTTTAAAGTCTATCTTTCTTTGAATGGATATTTTTTCTAAAATTATTTTCTAAGTTCTGATTTATTTTTGATCTTGAAAAACTGCTGTCTCTTAACCTTTTTACTTCTTGTCGTTCCATTTGATGACAAGCCCCTGCATCACTCCTCCCATTTCATACAGTTTGTCTTTGTGATGGACCATTTGATCGCGCGAGAGACCGGTAACCGAATAATCTTTGCGTAGGAAAATAGCTTGTTCAGGACAAACCTCTTCACACAAACCACAGTAGATACAACGAGCCATATCGATATCAAAAAAGCGTGGCTTTTTTTCGACTTTGCGCCAACGGCTTTCATCGGGGATTTCCATTGGTTTAATCGTAATGGCACGTGGCGGGCAGATAAATTCGCAAAGCTGGCAAGCGACGCAGCGTTCTCGGCCTGTTTCATCTTTGACAAGAGTGGGAGCACCGCGATACCAGGCAGGGAGATGTTTATCCCACTTTTCTTCTGGATATTGCATCGTGATCACTCCCTTGCCAAAAAGGGCGCGTTTCATATGTTTCCAGGTAATAGCAAGGCCGCTGAAAATAGCAGGAAGATAGAGCTTTTCAGCGAGAGTGAGTTTTTTTCTGTTTACGATAAAAGCCATGAGAGTGAGTATTATTTGACGTAAGTCAAAATCAGAGCTGTCAGGAAAATGTTAACAATGGCCAATTCAAAGAAGAAGTACCAACCAAGTTTCATCAATTGGTCATAACGAAAGCGAGGGAGTGTCCATCGGACCCAGATAAAGACAAAGAGAAGAGCAATAACCTTGGCGAAAAAAGTGCCGATGTTAATGAGGCCCCAGACCCATCCATGAGAACCATCAGGAATGAAGGGGAGACTCCATCCCCCGAGGAAAAGTGTCGTAATGACACCTGCTCCTGAAATCATGGCTGTGTATTCTCCAAGAAAAAAGAGCGCAAATCCCATGGAGGAGTACTCAGTATGATAACCGCCAATCAGCTCCTGCTCTGCTTCTGGAAGGTCAAAAGGAAGACGATTAGTTTCAGCAAACATCGAAACAAAGAAAATAAAAAAGGAGATGATTAAGGGAATCCAAAGTAAAAGATGTCGTAAGCTGATTCCACCTACTATTGCTTGCCATACTGCTTCTGGATGAAGGAAGGAATGCCAATTCATTCCCTTGGGCCAAAAAGGGGCGATCATCCATCCATGCTCTACTTGATATTGAACAATGGTATTGAGGTTAAGTGAGCCCACTACCATGAAGATAGGAACAATTGAAAGGGCTAAAGACAATTCATAAGAAATCATTTGCGACGTTGAACGAATACCGCCGAGAAAAGGATATTTTGAATTAGAAGACCATCCAGCGAGTACAATTCCATAGACGGAGATTGAAGAAATGGCTAACACGTAGATTGCACCAACATTAATACTCGCAATAGTCATCGAAACACCAAAAAGAGAACTGCCAAAAGGAAGTACTCCTAAGACGAGAATCGGAGGAATCATCACGAGCTTAGGAGCTAAACGAAAATAAAAATAGTTTGCATTCTTTGGGGTGAAGTTTTCTTTCAGCAAAAGTTTAGCCGCATCTGCAATAGGCTGCAGAAGTCCTTGCCATCCTACGCGATTGGGTCCCAGACGATCTTGAATAAGTGCGCTGACGCGACGTTCTGCGTAAACCGTGTATGAAACAAGGCCTAAGATAATACCGAGTAAGATTACTGATTTGAGGAGGGTTGTCCAAATGAGGAAGCCAATCGGAGACATGAGGCACTCGCTTGATGTTTTGAGAAACGTCCAAGCGGCCGGGGAAAAAAAGTGACTAATAAAATTGGAAAAGTCGTCCATACGATACGGAAGACCCTAAACTATTTCTTTGCATCACAACAGAAGAAAATTTACAGGGATAGAAGCAATGAAAGAGATTAATTTTTCATCATGGCCATGGCTTATGTTGGATCTTAACAAACAATGGTGATATTTTTTAACATTCTTCTTTTATCCCTTCTAACGGTTTCATCTCTGTGAATCTCTTTTTTTTTATTTTTGCAATTGCAACGCCAATCATATTGAGAGTTGACCTAACTCATCCCGTTAACATTATGAATCCCTCTACCGTTTTGGGAGGAGGTATTGATGGGCATGAGCAAGGAAGTACTAAAAAAATGCTATCTCCAAAAAGTATAGAGAAAATGTTGCAAGCGGGGCTTAAACCCCTTTCTTATCGTCTTCGTACGGAGCTTGGTGTGGAGGCATGGCACTGGAATCCTACAGGAAAATGGAGTGACGAGCAGCACCAACGCGGTTACTGGACTTCTTCAACAAAAATGGGAGAACCAATTCAAGTAAGCTATGGTTATCGCTTGCCACGGCGTGGAGATACGCTTGATGAAGCGAATAACGATGGTTATTCACGACTAGATGATGGCAATTCCAAGACGTTTTGGAAAAGTAATCCCTACCTCACCTCTCACTATACAGGAGAATCAGACGAGAAGCATCCTCAATGGGTGATCCTTGATTTCGGAAAAAAAATTTGGATCAATGCCGCACGTTTACATTGGAGAGAGCCTTACGCCAAAAAATTTCGAATTCAATATGCCAACGATGGAGCTATTTATTTTGGTAATAATCAACCATGGCATGATTTTCCAAAGGGAGTTTTTAATGATGGTCACGGAAGCTCTGAATTACTGGATCTTGGAGCATCTCGTTGTGTTCAGTTTATCAGAATTGTCATGACAGAAACGGCAAACTGTCGGACTGATTCCTTACCCTCTTCAGATCCTCGTGATCACATGGGATATGCATTGGAGGAAGTGGAGGTTGGATTTTTGGAGAAAGGAATTTTTCAAGATCGTGTTATTCATCGACCTGATCAAAAGCAAACGATGGTGACCGTTTCATCAACAGATCCCTGGCATCAAGCCTCTGATCTCGATGAAAAGACGGAGCAACCTGGGGTCGATCTTGTAGCTACTTCACTCTTGGCTAATAAACAACCGATTCTTTGGTCGCTGCCAGTTTTATATGATACACCCGAGAATGCTGCTGGTTTGGTAGCTTATTTGAGAAAGCGTGGTTATTTAATGCCTCATCAAAGAATTGAATTAGGAGAAGAGCCTGATGGACAACATGTCGATCCGAAAGATTTTGGAGAGTTGTATTGTCAAGTTGCGGAGAAAGTTAGAAGCCTGTTTTTGAAATCGGGTTGCTGTGCAAATGTAGTCGGCCTTTTTCCCACTTTGGCGGATATGCCGCTCCATAGCAGTCTCCTATCTCAAGCCTCCAGCCTCCAGCCTATGCTTGGTGGTCCGAGTTTCGTAACACTTGATTACCAACCAAAAGATACAACCTATCGCTTTGATCATCGGCTTTGGATAAGACCTTTCTTGCAACAGCTCCGACGTCATCATCGAGAAAAAGATTTTCAATTTTTAACATTTGAATGGTATCCCTTTGATGATCTCCTGCTCCCAGCCCCAGAACTCTTGCTTAAGCAGAAGGGAAGTCTACGACGCACCATGAACATGATGTGGCATGGAGGGGTTCGAAAAACTATGCCTCTTCTCATTACTGAATATGGCTATTCCGTTTTTTCTGGAGAGCCAGAGGTCAAGATGGAGGCAGCTCTCTTGAATGCAGAGATCGTTTCAGAGTTTCTCTTGGCGGGGGGAACAGCAGCTTACTTGTATGGGTACGAGCCAAACACCCTAGAATGTACGATGAATAATTCATGGGGAAATTTAATGATGTTGTTAGAACACGAGAGGGAATTGATTCCTCTTCCAACCTTCTATGGAGCCCAGATGGTGACTAGTTTAATGAAACAACAGACAGAAATTTTTCGCGTAAAAACTTCTCAACCTGATCTTGCTGCTTATCTCTTTCATCAAAAAAATTCGCTTCAATCGAATTTCCTTATCATCAATAAAAATCCTACAAAGCCATATCAACTTATATTTGAGCATCAATCGCTCATAAATTTCTTTCGAAACTCTACAGCTGAGGCTCATTGCAGTATCGCTTTGGAAGCTCCTGGCACTGTATCTTCACCAACGAGATTGAAAAGAAGTCTTATAGAAAAAATCAGCTACTGCTCCAAAAATTATCGATGGCATGCTGATGGTGTTAATGGTGTTGCTTTGAGAAATGAGCCTCCGCAGCACGAGATGGTTTCAGCTGGAGCTCCTATTATGATTGAGCCTTGGTCGCTGACTGTTCTGAAAATAAAAAAGGGATCAGTTAATTCACAAACGCAGTTGTGAATTAACTGACCCCTTTTTGAGAAAGAATTAAAACTTTTTAATTTGCGCTCGTAGAACTACTGCTGCTTTGTTGGTTGCTGTTTGAGCTTTGAGCTGCAACATCACTGTTCATTGAAGAACTAGAGCTTGAAGAGCTAGAGCTGGCATTAGCATTTTGTTGAGAGCTGCTGTTGGTGATTGGTTGAGAGCTGTTGCTCGCGTTTTGTTCGGAAGAGCTTTGATCACAAGAAGAATTCATACAATGTTTTTTCATCTTGCGACAATTTTTTCTCAGTTTCATGCAGATCGGTTTCATGCTTGGGTCTGCTTTAACAATGGCGCGGCAAAGTTTGCACTTGTTTTCTGGTTGAGCAAGAGATGGGTCTTTTGCGATTGCAGCAGCTTTAGCTTTGCAGAAGCGGTGACATTCTTCTTTGGTGAGCACTTTATAAGGGCAGCATGGAGATTTATCCATAGCGCAATCACTCGTGCCAGAGCAACATGGTGATGTGCTAGCTGCAGCCATAGGCGCAAGACCTGCAACAAGGAATAAGGAGAGTAACGAAGCTAACAGTTGTTTTTTCATAGATATTGAGTTGTTAATATTTAGGTTAACCGACGTTGACTTGAAACTAGCGTTTAAAAAGAAAAAGTCAATTCGCCTTCTCGGCATAATTGTGGAAACGATTCGAGAGAATAAAAAAGGTGGGAGCCCACAGTCCTATAAAGATGCCGAAGCGCTCTCCATAAGCTCGTTGAGCACAATCTGCAGCATTGGTCCAATCAATAGAGCTGTTACCTGCAAGCAAGTACCAAATTAAGATAGAGCCAAAAATAGAAAGAAAGCCACAGGCGAAACAAAAATTACTTAATAAGCGGAGTGTTGATTTATTCATGGTTTATAGGTTGTTTTTTGGTGGAGCTAAAACGGTAGGTTCAGGAATAGCGGGTGGTGTGTAGTGCGGCGGAAGAAAATCTGAAGAAGTTGAATTAGTAGTAGGATCTTTTATGATGACTTCTTGGGGAAGGAGAATGCGAAAACCATTTTGTGGCATAGCGTTTGCTGAAAAGACAACAAAAAATCCAGCTGTTGGTACGAAGCTGGTTTGGTAATCGCTTGATAAATCAATGCGCCCAAAGGATCCTCCTCCGTTTTTAACAAAATAGTAACCTTTATCATTTTCAGGAAAGTCACAATCATAGTGGTACCAGGTAGTAGAAGGACGATCCATGAGATAAGAATCCTCTGTCCAATATACAAGTTTGCTATCTTTATCTAAGGACCTCCAATTATCAAAGATTGTTGATAGTTCGGCTCGTGTTGGTAAGCGCCAGGTAGCTCCGCCTGTTCTAGTGACATTCATATAGGCTAGTTTTAATGTGTCATCATTAGGATCAAGGTAATTATTATAAATGGTTTTGGTCTTAAAGTCATCATCGGCTTGCTTATTTCGCCTTTCAAAAAAACTATAGGATCCTGTTTCGGTCGTTTCATCTTCAATGAGTCCAGAAGGTTGGCTATGAGCAAGCCAATTACAAAAACGGGCTGCATCTGCCATCGGAACACCCTTCATGATGGGGCGTTCTGGAACTCTATTGGTTACTGATTGATCACGGAGTGTCAAAGGGTCTCTTTTTGTTGTGATATAGCAAGTTTCGTAATTAACAGGAGTATAACAAAAAGGAAAGGTTGATGATTGATGAATGGTGGCAAGATCAAAATTTGTTGTAGTTGGTTTGCAGTCCCACTCACTATGATAAAAACGTCCTTCTGTTGTATCGACAGCATTTAAAAAAACACAGTATTGTTCGGGAGTGATAGCATGTCTTGAAATATAAAATGTGGGCGTCTCTCCAGGATTTCTCGTGTTAGGAATCATATCGATAACAATTTTGTTTGTGTCGACATTAGTTGTTTGCCCAATAAGAGAACAGGGAAGCAAGAAGACGCCTAAAAGAAATAAGGTTTTTATATTTTTAAAATTCATGAAAAGTTTTCAGTTAAAGATTTTTATTTTTTAAAATTAATGATTTCTAGTATTCTGGTCCTGAAAGAAATCGGATTTTTGGATCTTTCCAGCGACTATCGGGATAAATCAGTGGAGGAGCTTTGTCAATAAGAACAGCTTTGGTTAAGACAAATTCTGGATAAAAAGCATCGCTCGCTGGCTCATAAACTTTGTCCCCCGAATAAAAGCCATAGAGAAAATATTCGTAGTCATTGTCAGAACCAATTTTGCCTTGAGCTCGATTAGGAACTAATGTTTTTTGTTCATTCATCATCACGAGTTGCGCTTGTTTCCAGGGCTCGCCTGGTTTTTTTACCCAGCCCCACATATGATAATCAATTTTGTAAAAACGACGTCCAATATAGTAGTTTCCTGATTTTTCGTGGGCAATGGAGGCATCAATGGCGGAGCGGTCGGCTCTGTTTTGAACATGAATGGTTTCGCAACTTGTTAGGAAAAAAAGAGCTCCACTGAAAAGTAAAATGAGAAGAAATTTCATGAAATATTACAGATGTATTCGAGTTCTTTTTAGCACCTCCTGATGCGAGACAGGAGGAGAAAGTTGATCTACTGCCTTAGTCATGATTTTGAGAAGGTCGAGTATGCGACAATCCATGTCAGCTGCTTGAGTAGGGTGTAATTCATTAGGAAGAGCAGAAAGATTACCAACATCAATTCCGTTGACGATACTTCCTATGCAAGCATGGCGTAAGTTGTCAGCAAGGATTGATCCTCCTTCTTCTAGTGCAAATTCGCTTAAAAAAGCGATTACATCAGCGCTTGTGGAACCAAACGTGACATTCATTAAGTAGTGAGTGAGATGGTCCCTAAGAGAATCGATGAAAGGCTTGCTTACTATTTCAGTGCCAGTCTCTCCGATAGTATAAAAAGCAGCACGATAAGCTGCAAAAGAACCTACCTCCTTGCTTGTTCTAGAGCCGACAATCCTGCCAGCTGTCCATGAACAAAGAGTAGAAGCCATCAAGGTCAACGGAATAATAGGAACTGCTACTCCTGTCATAGCAGTAGCAGTTGTTGCGATACCGGTCGCTAAGAGGCCTCCTGCATGATACCCCGCAGTCAGCACTCCAACATCAAAAAGCTTACGAGCGATTTGAATTGATAATGTTCCATCTGTTACGGCTTTTTGTTCAGCTTGAAGGGCTTTTTGGAAGAGTTCTGGATGGGTCAACAATGCATCACAATATTCATCGGTGAGAATGAAAGGCTGGTTCTTTAAAAATTCCAAATCGACTTCTAGCGCGTGTTGGATCTCATGAAAAAATTGTTTTACGTGACCAACCGTTAATGGAGATGAAAACAATTCTTGGCGTTTTTCATTGGGGATCATCCGCTCAACAAGCGGCTTTCCATAGCAAGCTTCCAAGGTACAAGAAAACAGGCGCCAAACTTTTTGATGTTCTTCAGGCTCTTCCGCTGTCAGTTGAGAGGCAGGATTAGTAAAGTCAGCAGGATGGACTATGATCATGTTGCCATCAGCATTTAAACGGAAATAATTCAGAGGATCATCATGAACGTGGTTAGCAAAAACCATAAGCTCAGGAGCAGCCCGTTCAATAACCTGAACAACGGCTGTTGCTAGTTTTGCTAATTGCGCTTCCAAGATGTTAGGGGTGTTTTGAAAACGTGCTGTCAATTCGGACATGACCTTCTGATTTTGAAGACGAGTCGCATTGACAGAGGCTTGAAAAGTTTCTTCTGTGATGGGTGTATCAGGAACATCTATCCAAGTGCTATCGATCAGCACATGCTCTTCCAAAATTTCTTTTGAAGTTGTTGCGACCTCGATAGCTTCTTCCAAAGCCAAGCGCAACATATCAGGATCTTTGAACTTATTTAATGGAAGAGTTGCAAAATTGTGAACTTTTGCAAATTTTGTACAAAGTTCTGAAATCTCTATTTCTGGATGAGTTTCCTGAACTATCTGAATATGCATGTCAGCCATGTCGACATAGGCCTTAATGTCGTCTTTAGCTTGTCTGGCAAAGCTAGCATTTTTGATAATCTGCTTAATCATTCTTTTGCTCAACCCAGTATTCAGAGCTTGATTTTTTTGATCTTCGGAAAAAGCAAAACTCGCCACTTCATGTCCATATTTAGCTATTAAGGCTGCGCTAAAATCTTGAACAATGTCACTTTTTTTCTGACCAAAGAAAAAACGATAGAGTCTTTGCGAGATAGTTTTTGTCGCAGTGCTAACAAGAGATGTTGATGATGCTTTGTTAATCTTAAAAACAACATCATCATCTTGTGCTGTCTCACGACCGGCAAAATCCTCATAAATAGAGAGATTATGAGCTTGTGGTAAAGTAGATGAGCTGATGTGAGTAGGCATGTTTTAAAAGGCGGAAGACCAAAGTTCAATACGATAATATCATTTTCGCGTTCGTAGAAATCAAGGTTAGCGCGTAGTGATCCCAAAAATGGCTAAAATCCAAGCAAGAAGAATTTATTTTTCGTTTGTATTTATGACTTCTGCAATCGGAATAGCTGATAATGGAGGTGCTGATGCAATAGCCGAATGAAGAGTAGAATCAACATCTGCATCATCTCTATAATTAGGATTAGTGCTCGACTGAGTAACAGAAGGTTGTCTACTCAAGCTTGGCCGATCTCCAAAATGATCTGAGTGATTCGAGAGGGAGGTAAAAGAGCTGGGTGAAGTTTTGTTAAAGCGGGCTCGTGCTTCATCAAACCAAAGATGAAGGAAGCGAGAACTGTGGCGGATTGTGATATTTTGCTGAACAGCATGGGTTGCAAGATGGTCGAGGATTGTTTTTTCCGCATGAGTATACGCTTCATGAGCTGCTGCGAGCTTCATGTCTTTATCTTTACCAGCTTCTTGGCGAATGATGGTGGCTTTGCGATAGCGATGTTCTGCAATACGTGCATCTTGCGCTGTAGAGAGAGCCTCATTAATCAGAGGTGTTAGCGCTGGATCATTCAGAAGCTCACTCGCCCGGCGAGCTCTTTGCAATGTTTCTTGAATAGTCTTGGCATCAAGACGCGATCCTCGTTCTTTACGTGCTAGTGCCGTTGGAAAAGCAAAGTTAGCAATAGCATGGCCATATTTTTTGTCGAGAGCCCGGTGAAGTGCGTCAATGGTTCGGCGATTTTCTGTGGCAGAAGTTTGATCTCGTCCAACAACAACTTGGAAAGCAGCGCCTGTCCATCCTGTCAACAGGCGTGCTGCTGGAATAACTTTCGTTGCCTCTTTGTTGAGAATATAGCGATCTCCTTCTCTTTCTGTAATTGCTTCAAAGAGTGCTAAGTCGTCATCACCTGAATTTTCGCCGGGCTCTTGTTTAGCGGCTTTCCAAAGTGTTTTTAATTCCTGGAGCGCTTGGTGTTCTGGGCTTTCAGGGGATAAACCTTGGCGTTTAATGTAATCGTCAATAAATTGATTAACTTTATTTCGTTTGCTCTCACTGAGAGAAGCAAGTTGTTTCGCTTTGGTATATTGCCTCTCGTAGTCACTAGCTGATTTATTAAATTCATGACAAGCCAACGTTGCGGCAGCATCGGTAACCACGGCATCTTGGATAACGCCATGACATTCCTTAAGCACTTGTTCAAAAAGCTCCGCGTCTTTAAGAACTTGCTGAACCGTTGCAGCGTTGAGGCGCGAGCCTTGTGAAATACGACTTCCCAATGTTGGGCAGGCAAAGCTTGTGACCCTAGCGCCATAACGAGCCAGCAAAGCTTCTTGAAAATGTTCTAAGATGGCTTTGTTTTCGCTGATCTCTGTAGGTGATTTTCCAAAAATAAATTGAAGAGGGATTCCATAAAAAGGACGTGGAGAGGGAATGATATCAAGACCATCCTTGCTCATGATCAATCGGTCTGCTTCTGGATTGCCTGCGGCAACTGCTTGGAACTTTTGAAGAGTGTTTTCTCTTGCAGCATCCAGTTCTTCTAAAGAGGGCTCGACAAAAGAGTAGGTTCTCGTGAGTGATGAAGTTGATAAAGAGCTCATAAGTCAAAAATAATCTGATCGGTGGTTTTTTTCTGCCTTGTTGTTGAAGTTCGATGAGAGCAGCGGGGGAGTCTTAGTGTCAAGGAGAAAGCCGTCACTACGACGTGCACGAAATATTCAAATTAAAAAAGTTGCATTTGAAAGATCGAGTGCTAGCTTTTTAGTCAAAGCAAAAAATCCAATATAAATACGACTATGTCCATTGAACACTTCAACGACCTGTTAAAAGATTTAGGCAAAAGCGTTGGCTTGCCTGACCTGAAGCCAAGCAACGATGGGCTTTGTTCTTTACGTTTTGATGATCGTGTCACGATTGATCTTGAAGCGAACGAAGAGACCGGAGCTTTGATCTTTTCGAGCATTGTTGGAACCTTGATGCCGTATCAAACAGAAAAATTTTATCCTGAACTGCTCGAAGCCAATCTTCTTTGGGCTGGTACAGGTGGCGCCACATTGGGCGTTGATCCAGCAACATTGAGCGTCTTCATGTGCTATCAAGAAAAAATGGAAGGCATGGAATTTTTACGTTTTCAAGAATTACTCAAAGGATTTAGCGACACGGCCCTTTTTTGGAACCAACGTTTAGCCGGCGGCGAAGCCGAAGGCAAAACACCTCCCGGTTCTGAAAAATCCGCTGCCGCAGCAGCACCTGCTGAAACAGCTGCCTCAGTCGCTCCCGCACCTGCATTAGGAAGCTACGCTTAAAAGAAAGATAAAGAGTATATAAAGCTGCTTCACCCTAACCTCATTCACCCTTCAACTTTTTAAATATATGGACGTTAATACAGCAACAAGATCAAATAGTGGCAACTCTACAACAAGTATCGGTTCTACAGGTTCAGAATTTGTTGTT
Source organism: uncultured Chthoniobacter sp. (assembly GCA_964469825.1). Taxonomy (GTDB): domain Bacteria; phylum Verrucomicrobiota; class Verrucomicrobiia; order Chthoniobacterales; family UBA6821; genus CAIWMF01. The sequence goes on from CAYYAN010000001.1 coordinate 32,030, forward strand.
AATGATGTAAAAGGTCAAGTTGGCCATCTGAATGGCTCAACGGTAACTAAAGGAACTGCAAATCAAAAGCCATCTAGTTTTTTTGGTTGGCTTAAGAGTCTTTTTGGTTTTGGAGAGAATAATGCAGCTCCAATCGAACCTAAAGTAGCTCAGGCTCCAACCCAAAACTGGGGACGTATTGCTCAAAAATCTGCCGATATGGCTAATGCAGCTGCTCAACAAGCTCCTAACAGTATCGAAGCACAAAAATGTGCGGATATGAGTAGAGAAGCTGCCAATAAAGCTGCAGGTGAGTTTGAAAATGGAGATATCAACCAAGCAAAAAGCTTTTCAGAAGAGGCAAAATGGTATGCAGAAAAAGCAGCTAGTCTCACAGCAGTAGAAATAGATAAAAAAGAAAACTTGCGCTCAGATGCTTTCTTGAAAAAATTTTCCTCAACACCTGCTAAGCCTCAAAATAATGACGAATTTACGGCTGAAGAGGTAGCTGAGTTAGCTGTAAGTCGTAATATTAGCCAAAACGAAGGATTATCAACATACTTAGCAGGAAAGCCTTCGGACCAATCTAACAAGATTAAAACAGAAATGGTCAAATATAAAAAACTTGATAGTCAAGGAACAAAAATTTCTCTTGAAGATAGTCAACAAAGAGCAGCTTTAGCTTGGTCGTTAAAACAAGAAAATATTGTTTACAATCATCAAAAAGGGATGTTTTTATGCAGTGATGAAGCTAAAACTTCTGTTCTAAAATCTGCTGATGCTATCAATGATAGCACCATAAGCAGTGAGAAAAGAAAAGAAATTTTAGAAGAACAAGCTATAAATCGTTCGAATTCTTTTAAAGAGGAAAAAAATAAAGCATAGAAAAGGGGTCGGTTCCGTATTTTCCACATTTTGGTGCCAGTTTGTTACATTAAAAAACGAGTTGGCACTAGTTTTTTTTGTCTTAAGGGAACGAATGGAATTGAAAAGAGGTCTGCTTTCTGATAGGTCCTCTCCATGCCAAGACAACTACGTATCGAATATGCTGGTGCGATTTACCATGTGATGAATCGCGGGAATCAAGGTGAAGATATTTTTTTTGATGATGAAGATCGAAGAAAGTTTTTATCAACGCTAGGTGAAGCCTGTATTAACCCCAATGCGTGTAAGGAAGTCATAGTTCTAAAATAAATTTGAATAAGAATTCTTTCGCCAACTTCTTCATTTTCATTGATGTTAAAAACAACCTTCTAAACAAAACAAACAATCGCTTCACCCTCGATGTCATTCCCG
>CAYYAN010000002.1:0-28786 GCA_964469825.1 uncultured Chthoniobacter sp.
GGGCAGTATGAAACATACAGCCGTCGTCGCAATCCGTCGTCTTCCTTGTCTACATGAGGCTGCGCGGCTTCTCGCGACGAATTACCATGAAATATCCGGGCTTAAAGCGAAAACCATTTGAAAAACCGCTTCGCTCTTTACGCTTTACCCTTCACTTGCCTCTCATTAAGTTAGGTGTCTAAAAAATAGATATTTAATTTTAAATTTTTTGTTTGCGAAATTTTATGCACGTTATTTCTTTTGTTGAACATATTTGGGTTGAGAACAGTCATATGCAATTTGGCTCTTCTCAAGTTTTTGAGGGAGGAAAGGGTTACCTTTTTGCTGATAAGCAGTTTGATAAAATGAAAGCTTGGGACTTTTCTATTCCCTATGAAAAAGTTTCTAAGGCGGAACCGATGTTTAGGCCACTTCACTTCTCTCTCAATGATCCTAAAAAACGGGTCATTATTTATAATGGTGTTGGTGGGATGGGTGATCAAATCATGACTTGGCCTCTCAGTAAGATTTTGGCGGATCGTGGTTATGAGGTTCATATTCTTTCAGAACCACACCTTACGATGTTTTGGCATGGATTTCCTTGGATTAAATCAATTGTCACTCTGCCTTGCTATTGGTCGACGATGGAACAATTCGATTACCATGTAAATCTTGAATATATTTCTAATGGATACGCTCATGAGGGCCAGATGCAACCGATTGATCTCATGTTGCGCACTTGTGGTATTGATCCTAAGAGTATTCCGGATGAAGAGAAGCGTGTAGCGCCGCACTTTTCTAGAATGGAGACTGATATAGCTAAAACTCTTTATCCAGATCGGCGTCTCGGTTTTTATCAATTAGCATGTTCTCAACAGGTTCGTTCTTTACCACCCGAGCAAAGTCGTGCCGTCTTAAAGGCGTTGGCCGAAGCTTTTCCTGATATTTACTGGATTGGTGTTTATGGCCCCCTGGAGTCATCGGGTTATTGGATGGAGTCTCTTGGAGTTGATAATGTTGAATTTCGTTCATTCGAGCGCCCTCGATTAATGTGGTCGCTAATCAAGCGTGCAGAAATTTGTGTGGCACCTGACTCGATGCTGGTTCATGTTGCAGGTGTTTTAGAACGACCTTGTGTAGGACTTTGGGGGCCTTATGGACCTGGAACGAGAGTCCAATATTATCCTAATCATTATCCGATTCATCATACAACAGAGTGTTCTTTTGCACCTTGTCACTGGAATGCAGTTCAATTTCCTCATATCTGTCCTCCTTTAGCGCAACAACATCAACGTTGCGCTGTGATGCTTAAAATAACGCCTGAAGAAGTTGTTGAAGGCGCTCGTAAGCTTTTAGAAAAAGCAGGAAAAAATGAAGAGAAGAAAATACCCTAATTATGCCAGAGAGTTCTGAACAACAAAAAGTTTCTCAAGAGCCTTCATCCTGGATGCTTGATTGTGTGATGACTGCGATTAAACAATTGCCATCGTTAGCAGAGAAAAAAGGAATTGGGAAACGAAAATTAGAATCGCTCTATTTAGCCGGTTTTCAGCTTTATGAAATGCAATGTTATCAAGAAGCTGCCGATCTTTTTAGACTACTCTGTTTTTACGAACCGCGGGTAGCTCGTAACTGGATAGCTTTGGGAGGGGCTTATCAACATATCAAATGTCATGACAATGCTCTTGCCTCCTTTGCAATGGCTTCCTTATTAGATCCCTATAATCCTGAATCAAGATTTTATGCAGCTCACTCTTGTATTGATCTGATGAATCTTCATCGTGCATTAGAGTGTGTGAGTGCAGCAATAAAGATTGCTAAAGATCATCCTAATAAAAAAGACTTGTACCGAAGAGCGATTGCTTTAAAAAATGCTCTTGTCAATCAAATTAAAATCAACTCTCAAAAAGCATGAGCACCAATTATTCTAGCTCTTTCACTCCTGGTATTGCCGAGCCCCAGCTTACTGGACAAGGGGGTGACCAGGTCATTGCTTCTGAGACGCAGGAAGCAACTGCTCCTCAGAAAGCTGGAATTGTTTTTGATAATCTTACTTTTGATCCGACAGTTACTAATTCACTTCAGAAAAGTTACAGCGATTCTTTTGTTACCATCCAACCTCCTGGCTCGATGGTACCGCAAAATCAGCAATCATATCTTAGTGATTTAGGAACCATTGGAAAAACGACTCAAGATATAGTCAGTCAAGAGACCCAATCGGGGAATAATCCGATAGAAGCACAGAGTGTACTCTCAGAAATTCAGTCGGCTCTTCAAGCGGCTCAAGAGATTTATAATCGGTATTATGCTCCAGGAGCACCTTTTGCTGCTTTAGTACAAGGGTATCGTTTTCCTACACAAGAAGTGAGCAACTCCATGATGACTGTGCAGCATGTTGCTGGATTAGCATTGGTTCAGACAGCAGCTACACCTGGTTCGGAAGAACAATTATTGTCTGATAGCCCCGCTCCAGGGAAAGGATTAACACTTCCTGAAGCTAACAATTATGCAGGAAGATCATTTTTATCTCTTTTACAAACTTCTCATTTGCACAAAAATCATAATTCACTAGAAGGATTGAGGAAAATGCTATCAGAACTCAATGTGCTTCGTGTTCATAATGCTATAACGCAACGTCAGGTTAATGTTAATAAATATATCACTCATGGCCCTCTAAATGTATTAGAAGCAAAAACAGAAGAAAAAAATAATCTGGCTAATAACCTTGCTGCTCAGCTAGAGAATAAGGCAGTTTCACTCTTTAAAAAGGCAGCATCTGCTACTCAAGATTTTTTGACAAAGGCTTCTTCTACTGCCTCCTCCATTCAAACTGCTCCGACAGATACAAAATTAGTTTCTGAAGATCAAGAAATAGAGAATAAAAATATCATTAATAATAATGATGCTACCAAGAATGCGACATCCCATTTGAGTGCTACATTTACTTCTGAATCTAGTTTGTCGAACCAACCTTTTAGTTATCATATAACAGGTAATACTGCTGCTGCTATTGATACCAATACAGCTTTGTCTTTAGAATATAATGAAGTAGTTGAGTCAGCTGCTAGTAATGTGATTAACATTAGCCCTTCTGCAATGGCTGAACACCTTAATAATTCACTGCAACAATCGGTTAATCGCCTTAACAAGTTAGTTGAAGGGCGACCTCAAAATGCTCTTAATGTTTCCTTGCGGTAGATTCTACATCGCAGGTGTAGGAGGAACAAGTCTGATCCAGGTGTCGAGATGATTAAGAAAAAGATTTAAGTGGTTATTAAATTCAGTTTCTCGAGTATAAGAGGTTACTTCTAACCAAAAAATAATTCGTTTTTGTTCTTCATCCCACGATAATGTTCCTTCTGTTAATCCTAAACGGCTGCTAGCTGTTTTTAATAAATGGAGAGCTTCGTGTTCTTCATGAATGAGAAGTGGTTCTACAACAACTCCAACAAGATAGATCTGAGAGTCATTTTCTTGAAGTTCCAGTGTTACAGAATTATCAATCACCAGTTCTAGTAGAGGGGGCGTTATTTCTTCGGTAGGAAGTTGGTAGCGATTGGCTAAAAAACCAGCAATTTCAGAAAAAGAAGAATTACTGACTGATAACGCAGTAGGCATGATCTTAGTGTTCAGATGAATGGCGCTGATAAAGAAATAAGAACTTTGTTAGAGAAATAAATTTAGGTTTTAATAAACTATAGTTTTTTTTAAAATCTCCCTAAATTCATAAAAATATTTCAAAATAAAGTTCTTATGCTGGCTTGCTAATCTGGATGATTAAGCGGCAGCACCATGCATTTGTCCTAGAGTTTCTGAACTTAAGTTGCTCATTTGTGCTAGAACCTGACCTGCACCCGCTACATCAGCATTCATATCATTTAAGACTTCTTGAATTTGTTGATTAGAAAGATTAATTGCTTGAGATATCTCTGATGTTTCTCCTTTAGAGGTAAGTACAGAGGCATCGGCTTTTTCAGCTTTTCCTTTTAATATAGTAGCATTATATTGCTCAACACTCCCAGCGGTTGTAAGGGCCATCATTGTGAGATCAGATGCAATATGGACCGCTTTTAGAGGGTCACTAGCTAAATTAGTAGCGACTGATTGCAATTGTGCAATAGCTCTTTCAGATAAACTAGCTTCTTCAGCTGTGGCAGCTCCAACTCTAGCGCCAGTCTCAGCACTCACTTCAGCTCCTTCTAATAGGCCTTTTGATCCAAGAGACATACATCTTGTAGAAATTCTGCCAGCTAGGCTATAAAGCGCTTTTGCATTCTCAGATAAAGTTTGTGGTGCTCTATAAAGTGAGGCAGCTAGTTTTCCAGGAGCTTCAGTAATTGTTTTAGTAGCGCCCTCTGCTGCGCCTTTGATAAAGGCGCTGCGCCCTTCTGAAGTGCCGAGTGCTTTCAAGGTTTCTGAATAGTTAACTGAGCTAGCAGTCTTGTCTGTAGTATTAGCAGCAGAGTCTTTTAGAGCAGTGGTAGCAGCCTTGTCTTCAGCAGTAGTAGTAGTAGATTCAGATACACTTTCAGCTCCGGCATTAGAAGCTGCATCAACAGCAGCTTCAGAGCCAGCTTCAAGTGCTCCTTCGGCAATGGCTCCAGCACCACAGGTTGCAACTGATGCTGCAGCTACAATGATCAAGGTTGACATCATGTTGGCAACAGCCTGTGGTTTTATTCCCATGTTTTCTAATGCAGAAGTAAGGCCGGCAGTAATTTGTGGATCAGCAGTCATAACGCAACCCATAATTCCTGCAGCAATTAACATAGGGTCAGCTGTTAGAGTGCCAACAACAAGCATAGAAATATTAATAGCCCAACTAAAGGCCTGAGCAGCTTGACTTTTGTTGCTAGCACTATTTTTAGCAGAAATGTAATTTTGGATATCAGTGATTTGCTGGCTGTAATCTTGAGATAATATTGCATTTTGGCCGCTGGCAGAAGAGACCATTTGGGATACTTGATCCATTTGTAACACTGAGCCAAGGTTTGTCGACTCCTCAACCATCGCAAAAACATTAGGAGGAGGTATTGCTGGAGCACCATTTGAATTAGATGTTTCAGTAGTCGATGAAGTGGAGCTTGTTGATGAAGTACCACTTGTTGATTGACTGGAACTAGGCTCTACTTTGAGAGTAAAGGTTGAAATGTCTGTGGTTGATTCTACTGAAGTTGAAGATGATGTGCTGTTTTCTCCTTGTTGTAATGAGGATGCAGCGCTGGGTATATAGACTTGACCTTGTTCTGATTCACCACCTGATTCAGTATCAGAACCTTCCTCTCCTTGAGAGCCAATAACTTGTTGAGCAAGAGTTAATCCTATATTCGGTATTTGAGGTGCATCTTCGTTTACAGTATCTTGAGTATCATAAGTATCTCCACTTGAATTGGTAATCGAATTTTGGACTGTTCCTAATGTTTGACTCAATGTGGTATTAATATTTTGACTAGAAGTTCCTGGCTGTTCTTGAGCTCCTTGAAAAGAGCTGTAGGAACTTGTTCCTGAGGTGGTTGTAACAGCCGGAGTTCCTTTTCCTTGACCTTGTGAAGATGGTTTTCCTGTGGGATTAGAAGTATTATTTGAATCCGAAGCAGTCTGAGGAAGAAAAAGCTCAGGAGGAAGAGAAGAATTAATAGAGCTCATAAAAAATCAAAGTTTAAGAAGTTAATGGATTATTAATTATGACTTTTTGTTTTCAGTAATGGCTTTTTGTAAGGCATCTCTCAAAAATTCAGCTCGTTTTTTAAGGGCTGCATGTTCTGATTTTTTAGAGGAAAATAAAATAACAGCTTCTAGGCAAGAGAGAGCCTTAGGGTAGTTTTTAAGAGCAATATAACAGTCAAAGGCATGCAGAGGTGGAATTGGATCATCATGTTTAAGGATGGTTGCAAAAGAATAGCAAATGAGTGCTTTTTCATATTCTTTTAACATTTCATAACATCCAGCTGCTCCCAGCCAGCCTCTTTGATCTAAATAATGATAAAAAGTTAGAGCCTTAAAGAGGGCAAGTGCTTCTTTGTATTTTTCTTGTGAGTAAAGATAATAACCTTGAGAATAAAGGACATCCATATCTTTTTGTGTCCAACCACGAAGAAGATAAAAAGGTATGTTCTTTGTTAGAGCGTTATAAGCTGCATCGGCAACAATTTCAGCCCGAATATCAGAGGGAGATAAATTGTTGAGTTGGTTTTTAGTGGTCATGGTATTTATCTTTTGGATTTTTTTGAATGAGATGACAAGAAAAAAGTTTTAAATATTACTAATAATAGATTGCATAATAGAAGAGAGAGTTCCAATAATTTGGCCTGCTAAAGAAACCTGACTTTGAAGAGTTGTAACTGCGTTATTCATAAAAGTCTGTGCGTTAGCAAGGTCATTATTTTGAACCGTGATGAGAGATTGTACTTGGGTGACTGCTAGTGACGAATTGGTAATAGTTGTCCCTCCGTAAGTTACGGATAAATAAAAATTTACAATTACTCCATTGGATAGATATCCAACAAAAGTAGTGTTTTGGCTACCAGTCCATCCTTGAGCAGTACTTTCCCAAGTCCAAGAAAAGTTGGTGACCGTGATAGTTCCGCTGCCTGATTCTTGAACTTTGCTGTCTGCTGAAACACTATTTAAAGCAGCAGTGAGATTGGCAATATTAACTTGGTAAGAAAGGGATTGACTATAATAGCTACTAACTTGTTCATTTTGGTAAATGATAATCGAGTTAGTAGTGTCAATAAGTCCTGTATAGACATTACTTCCCATGATATTAACAAAAGAAGAGCTTCCAAGAACAGTCAAACCATTATCTTTAGGAACAGGATCAGAAATTGTGTTTTGATAAACCACTCCTGATTGAGTTATATAGCTAGCTAGTCCAACAAGTTGATTCGAGTTTTCCCATCTCCAATAGTCTTCAAATACCCAAGTTGCAACAATATAGCTATAATAAAAAAATTGTTGAGAGAAGCAAAACTCATAAGTATTAAAAGTGTCTATTGCTCCCTGAGTTAGTGCAACGATAGGTTGAAGCTGTGTTCCAAAACGAACACTATAGGTGACTGGTTGTATGTGAAGATAACTTGCATAAAAAGTTTCAAAAGTTGAAAACTGGGTTGAGATGACATCCAATAGAGAATAAAATTCCATGGTTGACCAAGCCTTCACACCATCGTTGTGTCCACCTGTAACAACAGAATTTAAGGGGCCAACAACAGGAGGTTGATTATATGTTACAGAAGCAAGTAAGTTTGTAGTATAATACGTTTGTATGGGAAAGTTAGAGAAAGTAAACGATTGATAGATACTCGGATTAAAATAAGGATAAATGGTTGTTTTAATGGGAACGCCAGTGGTAGCCAGGGGGTTAGTTCCAATAAAATTGGTATCATTGACGAGGGGATTAAAATAAAGTGGTTGCATATTATTAAAGCAGAAAAATCAGACTTTTCTCACTAGTAGTGAAGGGCGGATACGATTAGAAAATACTTGGCGTGGTTTTTCGAATTTTTTCCTAACATGAGAATGTTGTAAGAGATTTTTCACAGCTTTAAGATAAGAAGCATAAAAGTGACTTTCGATTCCATCGTATTTTTCTGCAATATCAATCCATTCATCAATAGTAAGTCCGGAAGACTTAATAAAATTTTCTAAGTCATCCCAGGTTGAAAGTGATTGTGAGAATAATTCTTCTGTGCGGTTAAATTGATGTTTAGATAGGTGTGAAAGGCCAGGTGGATGTTCTGCCATGAGAAATATCAGTTAACAATAATAGACAATAAATGAGCGATAAAGTCTGTTTTGCGTATCGTATAACACATTGGATTACCTATATAATCAATATAGACTTCAGTGAAAAGATGACTTGTCGTTATTGATAGCTATCATTGTCAAACAACTCAATTTCAACTCTAGTCTATAATTTACCTCTTGTTAAATGTGGGGTCTTCTAAAAAATGATTTTTTCAGAATGTTTTAATATTATACTTGGTTATTAAGAAGGCTTTGTATACCTGAAACGCTTTTTGCTGCAATTTGGCCCATGAGTTGCCAGCCAAGAGAGGCTTGAATGACTTGAACTTGAGCATTCAAGATAGCTGTAGGATCAGAAGGACCTCCTACTTGGCTGAGATAACGAGGAAGATCATTAAATAGATTTGCAGAATCGAGAGACATTGTTGGAGCTGTATTTACTGGTGGGTGAGGTGCAGCAACTGTATCAGGGCCCATCGTATAAAAAGATTCTACATCAGCAGGAAGTGAGGAATGAGGATCCATGCCGAGTTGTTGATGGATGAGATCTTTGAGCTGATTTGAATCAAGCTGTGGATCAATTTGATTGGTAAGAGCGTTCTGATGCGCTTGACTGGCTATGGCAGAAGAGGCTGCTGAGAGTGTAGGAACCATAGTTTTTGCACCTTTATTAGAGTGAAAAGGGTGAAGGTTTTTTAAAGTTAAAAAAAATTACAGTTTATTGCCGTAATCTATTTCTTTTCTTACTCGATCATAGTAAGCGAGTTCTCGACGGTTGTGGTCAAAAATAGATTGATTAAAGCCTTTCCGATAAGCCTCCCAACTATCAGCAGGAATGGAAGTATCGCTATTTCCTTGAGCAAAATTTTGGCTTTCAGCTGAAGTGCTTTCAGATGCTGCTTCTAAGCTTGATTCGAAGGCAGCTATCTCTTCTAGAGATGGTATTGCATTTTGGTTAACCAGAGAATTTTTTTGAAGAGGGGTCCCGGAATTAATTTGAGAAACACTCATAATGCTGTAATAAGGTTTTGAAACATACTTCTGGCGGGAAGATTTTTTTCTAGAGATTCTTCATGATCTTTAAAAAGTTGCTCTAGTTCTTTAGGCTGTTTTGCTAAATAAAAAGCGAGAGCTCGTAAAGCGAGTGCAAAATCTTTTAAAGAAGACCCGGTTACGATTTTATTTTTCAACAACTGATGAGCTTCTGCAAATTGCCCTCCCATGATTTTGCAATAAGCCATTCCAACGCGAGGATAGGCTTCTTCAGGTTCCACTAAGAGAAGCTGTCCAAAAAGAGCATGTCCTTCCCATGGAAAAATATTGTTTGAAGCCATAATGCCCATTTCCATGAACATTTGACGATCTTCCTTGCTCAGTACGCCAGTATGAGAAGAGTTAGCGTTAGTAGTATCATGGCCTGAGTGATGATCAGTAGTGTGGTGAGTCATAAGAACAGATCTAAATAAGGTGCGATGATAAAATAGGATAAGTTAATGCGAACTGTAAAAAACTTTTGAGAAAAATTAAATATTTTGAATGATAGCTTTGATGAGTGTTTGAAACGAAGCATACATTTGTGAGGTCGATTGCACGGCATTTTCGTACTCACTCATAGTGAGCTGAACTTGAAGCAGGGCGGCAGGGTTGCTGGCATCAACGTTAAGAAGAGAGGTCTGCAGTGCAATAAAAGTCGAGGCAACTTGAGGGAACATGACGGCAGCAATGAAGTTGAGATTCATTCCATAGGTTGCATACGGAGAAATAACTCCAGGCATAGGGCTATTGCCAAGGGTGGTATCACCATTAGTTATAGACGTATAAGCAGGGTTATAAAAAGCAGGAGTAGTGGGCAAGCCTGATGGTGAAGCCATAAAAAGGAAAAAAGACTAGATGTTTTGAATAATAGCTTTGATGAGTGTTTGAAACGAAGCATACATCTGTGAAGTTGACTGTACGGCATTTTCATACTCACTCATGGTGAGCTGTACCTGGAGCAAAGCGGAAGGGTTGCTAGCATCAACATTGAGGAGTGACGTCTGAAGTGCAATAAAAGTAGATGCAACCTGGGGAAACATAACAGCACCAATGAAGTTGAGATTCATTCCATAGGTTGCGTACGGAGAAATTACAGCCGACGCAAAAGGAGAGCTTGCTGTAACGAATGTTGTAGACGTTATCTGCGAGAAGGAAGGATTGTAAAAAGCGGGAACAGTTGGTAACCCCTGCGGTGAAGCCATAATGATAGAAGGTTGGTTTTAAAAAGTCCTATGATGTTTGAAAGGAAGCTTAGTATAAATTTTGGATACAGAAATAACAGTAGACTACCCGATTTTTAAAAAAATCAACATAAATTATCTTTGAATGTATAAAAATAAGAATTTGTTACTTGACATATGAATCGTAAAAATTCTTGTGTTAGTTTTTGGTGTTTTATAAAAAGCCTAGAAATATTCGGGCTAGCTTTTTCAGTGAGAACAATTGTTTTTTAAAGATCTAATAATAAAGGTAGCTGTTCAGAGCTTGCTTGAAAGTAATGGTCTAAAAATGCTCGCCTATCGGGGTTGCTTGTGTTGGTAAGGTGGCAAAGAAAATCGCCCTCTTGCCATGGCTCTACAGCAAAGGGGAGAAGCTCTTGTGGGACTGCATTCAGTGTTCTTCTTGGAAGTACGTGAGTCAGAGAGCGGAAGCAAGTGGCTGCCTCACGAAGCGCATTTTGATCCCAAAGCGGAATATTAGCCCAATGAGTTTTTTTAAGGGCTAGTTCAATCATGGGGAGCGCATCAGGTGTTAGGATTAATCCTGCTGTAGAAAAATCATGAAGTGCAGCATCAACGCCCCAATCACGAGAGGCTGTCAATCCTGGACTGTAGGGAATTTTTTCTAAAGAAATTTCAGGATTAGTGATGAAAGAATCAGCATCAATCCATAGAAGGCGGTCGGTGGTGGGCAATATTTCAAAAAGCACACCGACTTTCGCCCATGCAGGATATTCATTAGGCTTTGGCTCGAGTAAAATATTGACAAACTCATAACCGTATCGGTGAGCATAGTCCTTTTTAGTGGCAGCAGTAACTTCTACTACAGGCCTCATATTTTCTGTCCAAGCTGTCAGCACTAGTGTTCTCATGAGAGTCTTTTTAAATACTGTTGCTGGGGCGCAGGATTGTGTCACTCCTATACTCGCGTGTGCTCCCGCTCGACCGGCGTTTGGTGGCTGTCTGACAAGAGTTCATCCAGCAGCCTCTCGGTCGGCTGTAAGCTCGCTTCTTGTCTTGCATCTGCATCAGCGGCTCTAAATACAAACTGGTTCTGTTCATAAGTCTAGAAAGCGTTTTGTAATGAGAGGATCATTAATAAATTGGTCTATATTTTTAGATCGGAGTGCTAATATCGCGATATCTTGATGTTCTGGTAAAAGCAATGGTAAAGATTCTGCTCGGAAAGGCTCAATGGGCCATTCGTGCCAGTAGAGTGCATCTGCTTTAAGATCGCGCAAGAACCATAAAATGGCATCTAAGGGATCTTCAATTTCTTCATAACAAATGAACTCAGCAGAAAGAAAGACAGCCCCTTCCTTGGTGAGTGCAAAATTTCCTAGTCTTAAGAAATTGAGATTCAGATTACGCAGTCGCAATTCATAGATTAAGCGCATCGCTGCACGCAGCAATGTGAAGCGATCATCAGATGAAATAGGAAATGTTGGAAAACGAGCTTGGGTTTGATCAAGGTTGAGAAGGAGATGATAGCCTGTATCATCCTCTGAACGTCCCATCAGTGTTGGGAGTTCAGGAGTAATTCCTCCAACAGAGCGCCATACTTCAGCTTCTCTAATATGAATATTGAGAGCATTGAGATTTGCCGTTCGTTTTAAAAAAGTACGTGCGGCATGATTATCGCCAACAAGTAGTCTTCTTGTTTGTAGTGGAATAGTTGGTTTGTTCCAAGGGAGCATGCTTCCATGAACATCGATATGTTCGGTTCCTTGCCAAGCAGGATCATGAATGCGCATGTCAGAACAACTAAAAAAAGTTCCTGCAAGCGAAAGGAACTTTCGTTGAGCTACAATAAAGTAGAGCGTTTGAGAGCCATCATCATATTCTCCAGCCACCTTAAAGTCATAACGAGAAGCGAGTAGATCATGACGCGGAGGAAGTTCTTCTGTGCTCGTAAAAAAAAGAAAATGAGCTCTATTTCCCAATTCACTAAGCGCAGAGACTAGATGTGGGCCATCTTGGCTAATCCAATGGTTCCAAGGTTGACGATGAAACCAGACAGCATCAAAAGCATCAGCAGGAAGGCTAGAGACACTGCTAGGTTGAAAATCACATTGGGTGAATCCAACAGGCGGCTGTGAGGTTAAAGTTACGCCAGCATTTTCTAGTTTTTTTGCCAAAGAAATCATTCCCGGGTTGCGTTCCACGGCTCCAATACGAGCCATACGGCCTAGAATAAAAGCATTTAATCCAAATTTTGAGCCAATTTCCATGAGAGAACTGATTTTTCGTGGAAGTAAAAGTTCTGATTCCCATGCTTTGTAACAGGCAATTTGTTTTGGTAGAGCGGCAAGATAGTGAATGACTCTTGGGTCTTTATTACCAGGAGGGACTCCCATGGATAAAGTCCATTGTTTGATGAAGTCCATCTTGTCAATGAGATGAATTTTTAAAAAGCTATGCCATCCTTCTAGCTTTTGAATCAACACTTGGACGTTGTGTTCGAGACCAAGGCGGTTCGTTTCTACGATTGATTTTTGAACGACAATAAACTGAGCTTCGATTTGTTGACAAAAACCTGTTAACTGTTCGACGAGGGCCATCACCTGTTTTTCCTTTTCTGAGGGAGGTGCATCTCCTCGTTGAGCACGAAGCTTTACAAGAAGCTCACGAGCTTGTTTTAGGTTTTCCATTGCTGGAACTCTCATGTTGCTCCAGTCTTTCCCGACTTGTTGAAGGATAGTGTTTTGATCCATATGATTAAGATTCAAGAACTCCAGGGAAGGCTTCTTCAAAAATTTTTTTGAAAAAATCGATATTGCGGAATTGACGTGATTGAATTACTGACCAGTCACGTTTTTTGCCTAAAATTTGAATTGGTTTGTTAAAAGCTCTTGCTACTGGAATCAGCCCAGAGTCAATGGAAATAATTTTATCAAACTCTCTTCGAGCCAGAAGGCGGGGAAGAGGAAGACAAGGTAAGGTTCCTCCAATCATCTTAAAAAACCTGATTTCTTCTTGGTCCGCTGGTTGTCGTGTTGTATAAAAAGGGTCAGGAGCAGTGAGGAGAATCTCATTGATCTCATCAGCATAGCTTGCCAAGTTGATGATTTTATCATCAACAATGCGTTCAGGTTGAAAGAGTGTAGTGCCAACAAAAAGATTCTTAGGGTAATGGTGAGTTTGGTTAATAAGAAAGCGATTGGCAATCCACCAACCCCGTTCTTCTTGAGGGATATCAACAAAGGGAATATTTTCGTTATATAAATTACTCAAAGAAGGAAGTTCAACAGAGTATTCTGTTGGAATTTTAAAATTAGCATGAGCTAAGAGAAAACGCGCGAAGCCAGAACAAGGAACTTCTCTTATCGTAAGGCAACGGACTCCCAAGGAGGTGAAAAGCATTTCTATTTCTGGGCGAAGATTACATCCAATGACCAGGTCATATTTTTCAAGAGGAATGCGAGCATACTGATAATATTGCTCAATATGTTTTTTTAATGCGATGATCTCAGCCCACTCCAAAGGGGATAGATCAATGATTGGTTTAGCAAGAATATCAACAGTAGGGAAAGAAGCAACTTGAAGCTGGTCCCAAAGGTAGTGTAATAAGCATTCTGTAGAAGCTCTTTCAGGAGAAACAGGATGATCAAGGTCGACAGTAAGAAGGATTTTCATCTTATAATGCAAACTAGGTGACTACTACAGATGTGTTAATAATCTAAAGCAAGTGCTGATTAGTGGTCAGAAAGAGTAAAGAGTTAGAGGTAAAGAGGGAAGAGTAAATATACCATTCGTGTTTGATTTTTAGGTTTTGTTAATTGCTCTGTTTCTCTCTAGCATCGTTATAGAGTCTTGCGTTATGCCTGCATAGCGCTGCAATCCTCTGCCTTGCTAGAGAAAAACATTTCAGCGTAAAAAACCTAAAACTCCCACGCTCGTAGTATCATCTCAACAAGTATTAACTTTAGAAAAAATTTATATTTATGTTAACAGTTCAACGAATTCCTAATGAATTAAAAGTGATCTGGGATTTGGACGATGGTATTGCACGAGATCCTGCGGAGTTTGTGGCTTTGACAGTACTTCCCCAAGGATACTTACCTCAAGAATGTTCTTACTATTTTTTTGGAGAAAGAAAAGCACCGCTCTTAGAGTGGAAAGCTCTCATAACTTCTTTGCAGCCTTTGTTGGATCAACAAATAAAAATGAAGTTTATTTGCACCAGTCAGAAAATAGTTAATTGGTTGCAAGAAATGGGTGTTTCTCTGCTAGGAGAAATCAGGTTTGAACCTGCTTCATCTCTTAAAAAGGAGGAGAGGAAATAGGGCTTTATTGTATCAAAAGTAAATGAAGCCCTGGTAGATGAAAGAGGGATCTTTCGAGAAAAATAAATAATTTGTTGCTTTTTAGTAAATGATGAATAACTTTCTAAAATGAAAAGAGTTGTATCATTTCTATCGATTTTCCTTAGTTCTTTTTTTCTGCAGTCAGTTTAGCAGCCTTCCGGTCAGCTGTATAGTTGGCGGTCTGACAAGGCCGAAGAGCGCTATCTTCTGGTAATGTGAGTGGTGTCACTACTGTGAGGCGTTAATAACAACAAGTCCAATAGTCGAGATGATAAGTGAAGATGATATCAAACAAAAATCGAACCTTATTTTCAAAAATCAACTTTTTTTGACAGAGAGTTCCGCACGGACACTAATCAAAAATTAGCAATCGA
Organism: uncultured Chthoniobacter sp.; assembly: GCA_964469825.1. Taxonomy (GTDB): domain Bacteria; phylum Verrucomicrobiota; class Verrucomicrobiia; order Chthoniobacterales; family UBA6821; genus CAIWMF01. The sequence goes on from CAYYAN010000002.1 coordinate 14,665, forward strand.
TTTTTTTAAAAATAAAAATCAATGCTTCTTCAGCATGAAGAGAGCTTTTAGCCGCTTGCGCCTTGAAAAAACGAGACTGAGGGCGTGGTGGCGCTTGTATAATCGAAGAGAAACCGGAGTGAGTAGATGTTATCGAAAAAAGCTCATATCCCTTCAGCGTATACTCATTAAGGAGAGATTCCATTTGGCTACAAAGCAAATCATAGTTTACACTTGCATCTTGCCTTTGTATTCGCTTTTGTTGAAGGAATAGTTTTGGCACTTTAAGCTTACCAAAAACCACCCATTTTAATTGAAGCGATGAAACGCTTTCTGTTTCTCTTGGATATCGTAAATGAACCACCTGCCACTTTAAAGAAAGCGAATTTTCTTTTATGACTATCTCTGCCTCGTTGAGTTCGGAATCTTGCATCTCTTCTGTTGATCGTAAAGTATTATTTATGTCATTCAAGTCTTGCTTTAGTTTTATGCGTTTAACCCGGATATTTCATCACTCTCGTGACGAGAAAGCAGCGAAGGCTGATGGGGCAAGTCTAACGCTGCAGCCATCGGACTTCCCGGCTTTCGCAGTAGAGAGGGATGAAAGATCCGGGTTAAGATGGGATTTATTTGCGAAGGGATTAGCAATTATCATTGGTTGTTTTCTTCTTTCAGGATGCGGGCCAGAGGTTCTCTATTCTAACCTTTCTGAGGCAGATGCGAACACCATGATGGGACTATTGTTAATGCGCAATATTCAAGCCGTAAAAATTCCTCAAAAAGAAAATCTCTTTTCTATTTCTGTTCCTCGGCAACAATTTGCTGCTGCAACCGATTTATTAAGATGGTTTGGCATTCCAGGGGAAAAATTTTCTGGTATTGGAGAGGTCTTTAAAAAAACGGGCATTGTTTCTTCGCCTAGTGAAGAAAAAATTCGATTCATGTATGCTTTAAGTCAGCAGATTTCTGAAACCTTAAGTCATATTGATGGTGTTTTGGTTGCTCGTGTTTCATTGGTACTTCCAAAAAATGATCCTTACACGGAAACGCTCACACCTTCTTCCGCGTCCGTCTTTTTAAAGTTTCGTCCAGGCAGGGTTCCTCCTACTTTAACCCCTCAAATCAAGACGCTGGTCATGAAAAGTGTTGAAGGACTTAATTATGACAACGTGTCTGTCGTGATTATGCAGTCGGAAAATATTGATTACTATTACCCGCTACATGTTGAACAAGATGTCTCAATTTTAGGATTAAAAATTGCCAGAAAATCACTTTGGAAATTTTGGATGTTGCTAGGAGCAATCGGTATGATATCAGCTTCATTGGTGCTTGCGATCATTTTTGGAAAACGAATTTATCAAGAACTGTTCAAAAAGATATCACCTATTTCTGCTGAGACAGCAGAAGCAACTGCTAGTGCTACTGCTCCAGTACCAACTGTGCCTCCAACAGCAGCAGTTCCTCCACCTGGTGGACCTACAGGAACTTCGACACCAGCACCATGAGCATGAATTATAGTCTTTCAACCATGACGACTTCTTTTGATCACGATCTTATTCAGAAATGGTTTGCAGGAGGTAACGCTGCTACAGCTTTAGACCAATGGATTTTTTGGAATAATTCACCATCACGGCATGTGCCGTTAGCGACCTTAATAAAATTTTTTCCGGAAAAATTTCAGCAGATTCTTTCAAAAGATGTTCGAGTGCGTTCTCAAATAGATACCATCTTGCGTTCCAAGTTATCGTGGAATAATCCTGTTGCTTGGAGGCCAGAAGATCCTTTGTGGGAAATTGCTTTAGTCGCACCTGCTCGTTTGCAACGGCTTGCTTTTTTAGCAGCAGCACTTTCAATGAAGGAGGTGCTTGCAAAAATTATTGATGGCGCTCTGGTGAGAAAATTACGTCAAGAAATCGGAGAAGACATTATAGAGTTTGTACTTTTGAGTGGCTCGCTTGCAAAATATTCTTTTGAAGAATTGACAATTGATGCTACCTCGATTGAGGATCCGGTAGCCGCTCTCAAACAGCGAGCGCTATTATTTTTAGAAAATGCTTTTTCTACAAAAGAAATCGGCGTGCAGCAACGGATTGCAAGTAAGGTTCCAGGCTGTTTTGTGGCTGGTGTTGCGAAAAAAGCTTTGCCTCTTGCGACCAAGACGGAAAATTTATTTTGTAAACTGTGGAAGGAGACATGTTCATGGCTGTAACACTCATTCAATGGGATAAAGAGTTGCCCAATTATTTGAAAAAAGGGCCGGTCATTCACCAAGAAGAAATGGCTCTTTGCCGAGAAGCTGTCACGCTTTTAGAACAAGCTCGCAAGCAAAGCGCGGAGATTATTACTTCTTCTCAACAAGAATTTGAGCGACAAAAAAAACTGGGAATGGAGCAGGGCTTGCAGGAGGGACGTAATGCAGCAATTGCGCATCATTTAAAAACAGTCTTGGCCTCTTTGGACTATTATGAACAGTCTAGAATCCAACTAGTGAAATTAGTAACAAGTTGTTTGCGTCGTCTCATTATGGATTTGCCCCCCGAAGAGCAAATTTATCAGCTTGTGGGAGCAGCGCTTGATTCTTTTAAACAACAAACACGTCTCGTTTTACAGATCTGTCCTAAAGATCAGGAGGTTGTTGAACATGCTATTGCTAAACTTCAACCTCGTATGCCCGCTGGTTCTACGATTGAAGTGAGGATGCACGAAGAGCTCAATCCTGGTTCTTGTGTTTTAGAATCTCCATTAGGGCTTGTTGATGCTTCTTTAGAGAGTCAGTTGGCTATTTTAGAAAATTCCCTTTTAGTTGCTGCAAAGTCATGAATGAGTCCAACAAAAATAATGAAGTTCCTTCTATTTTTTCTGTTCCTAATGGAACTAGTGGAGATGCAGATGGATTTTTAGGTCGCTTGGAATCGATTGCAGTATTAACGCAGCCGAAGCCACTACGAGGACAAATTACGGAAGTGGTTGGAATGTTAGTTAAGGCTGTCCTGCCAGGATGTAGAATTGGAGAGCTTTGTGAGCTCAAGCGTCCTGGATATAAAGAAAATCTTGAGGCAGAAGTACTCGGATTCACTGAAAATTGTGCTTTAATTATGCCGCTTGGAGATTTTACCGGGCTCTCCTTAACCACAGAGGTGATTGCTACCGGAAAAGTTCATCAAGTTGGTGTAGGTCCAGGAATTTTAGGACGAGTTGTTGATGGATTAGGAAAAATCATGGACCATTCCGGCGAACCGTTTGTTCCTGAAACTTATTATAATGTTATTGCTTATCCTCCAGATCCGCTTGAGCGTTCGCTTGTGAAAGATCCACTTTCTTTAGGAGTTCGTAGTATTGATGGACTCTTAACATGTGGCGAGGGGCAACGGATGGGGATTTTTGCAGCAGCAGGTGGAGGAAAATCAACACTTCTTGCACAAATTGTTAGTAATACTGAAGCTGATGTCATTGTGATGGCGCTGATTGGAGAACGTGGTCGTGAAGTCCGGGAGACACTGGAAATGACGTTAACGCCAGAAAGTAGGAAAAAAACCGTGATGGTAGTTTCAACATCAGATCGACCTGCCTTGGAACGCTTGAAATCAGCTTATGTAGCTACGGCGATTGCTGAGTATTTTCGTGATCAAGGAAAAAAAGTTTTATTAATGATGGATTCCGTAACGCGTTTTGCTCGGGCACAACGTTTGATTGGATTAGCTACTGGAGAGCCTCCAGCACGAAGAGGATATCCGCCATCTGTTTTTTCTCTGCTTCCTCAGCTCTTAGAACGAGCAGGCCCAGCTGCTAAGGGATCGATTACTGGATTGTATACAGTCCTTGTGGAGGGCGATGATATGAATGAGCCAGTAGCTGATGAGGTGCGGTCTATTTTGGATGGACATATTATTCTTTCTCGTAAACTTGCAGCATCTAATCATTATCCTGCAATCGATGTCTCTGTTTCTGTGAGTCGTGTGATGTCTCAAATTGTCACGCCAAAACATCGTAATGCAGCAGGAAAATTTCGAGAGCTTTTATCTAAGTATCAGGATGCAGAACTTCTCTTGAAAATTGGAGAGTATAAAGCAGGAAATGATCCATTGACTGATGAAGCTATTGCGAAAAAAGATAAGATGAATGCTTTTCTTCGCCAGGCAAAAGATGATCGTTCTACTTTCCAAGAAACGATTGAAAAACTAGAAGCCATTGTGAAATGAGTCGCTATCCTCTTGAAGCTATTCGCTCTCTTCGACTTCGTAAGCAGGATGAAGCGGAACGTAAGTTGGCCGCTGCTCGTGTTATTGAAGAGCAACAACGCCAAGCGGTCAAAAATGCAGAAAAAGCACTTCGAGATTATTTAGTATGGATGAAAACAGAAGCGGATCGCCTTTTTTCTACTATTGTTGGAGCTCTTAATCCTATTCATAAGGTGATGGATATCACAAAGCAAATAGAATGGAATCGTAACCACCAGTCAACCTATGTTGTTGCTGTTGACGAAGCGAAAAAAAAACTTCAAGAAGCCGAAGCAGAGACTGCTGCTTGCCGTCAAGATCAGGAAAAGGCTTATAAGGAGGTTTGGAAGATCAACCAACATCGAGACATGTGGTTGCATGAAGCGGCTCTTCAAGAAGAGCGAGACGAGGAAGCAGAGCTAGAAGAAGTTGCAGCAACTATTTTTGCTATGCATGATCATTAACCCGGATATTTCATCCCTCTCTACTGCGAAAGCCGGGAAGTCCGATGGATGCTCCGTTAGACTTGAATTTTGATCAGGACAGTATGTACTCATACAGCCCTGATCAAAATCCTTCGTCTGCCTTACCCCATCAGCCTTCGCGACTTTCTCGTCACGAAAGTGATGGAATATTCGGGTTAAGAATCTGTATTCATGCTCTACTGCAGCTTCAAAATATTGCGTTGAGCCGGCACTCGACTCATCGAGTTTTTTCATGTAGGCTCTAGCCCGGATGAAATATCCGGGCTAGATCTGTGTGCCGTCACTTCTTGTCTTTCATTAGACGTACCGGCGATGAATACAGGTTCTAAGATCTTCTGATGTTTCTATCCAAATCCATAAAAAGATCATGACTGTTACGAAAGCAATTCCTGTTGTTAAACCACCTTCTTTGCTGGATCAAAAGTCGGCGCTTTCTCGTCTTAGTAAGAGAGAATTAGAGGAAGTTCATATGGCTTCTACTCATTATCCTCAACAACAGGATGCTTGCGAACATTCTTCTAAAAAATCAGCTTTTCAACAATCAGCAAGCGCTACACTGAACGATAGCGCTAAAGACGTAGATCAAACTAAACATCAAATTGATCATGATCCGGATGATCTTCTGTCAGCTTTTCAACCTTATTGTCTTTCTGCTTTATCGAAGGATGATGCCTCAACTGTTCCAACAACGACAATAGCACTTGCTTCTTCAAAAGAGAGTAGTTCTGTAGAAGCTCCTAATAGTGACGCTCTCTTTGATTCTACTGAAAAGACAATTAATGGTATTTCTGCCGATTTATTAAATAAACAAAAAATAGGGAATGAAGAGACTCCCTATTTAGAAAGCAATGCAATCACTCCTGATGAAAATCAATATGATGGTTCAACTGTTCCAACAACGACAATAGCACTTGCTTCTTCAAAAGAGAGTAGTTCTGTAGAAGCTCCTAATAGTGACGCTCTCTTTGATTCTACTGAAAAGACAATTAATGGTATTTCTGCCGATTTATTAAATAAACAAAAAATAGGGAATGAAGAGACTCCCTATTTAGAAAGCAATGCAATCACTCCTGATGAAAATCAACTTTCTACCAGCGAAATGAATCCTCTTAAAAAGAAGGGAACTCTATTAAGTGGTCTTGGAGCAGTGCCTTCGAGTTTGTTGCCAGCTTTGAACAAAGAAACAATAACGGATGATACGATTCCGATATTGGTAGAAGGTCAAAAAGGTATCAGCAACTTGGAAAAAACGCTTCCCTTTTCTATACCGCTTCAAGAGTCATTATTTGATAGCGGTGAAATCGCAAGCAGTCTTGATCTTAAAGAGCCATTAGAAGATGTCAGTTCTGATGATGAGACGCATGAAGCAACTCATAAAATGGCAGAAGGTGAAGAAAATAATGCAATGATAGTGAAGCCTGCTATTGCGCGTGCTGAGGTTGCTCCTGTAACTGGTTCTTTGAATTCTTCTGGTGCTGACCTTTCAGAATCAGTCGCTGCGGCTTTACGAGTAACACATCTCTTAGATGAATTAACAGCAGCAGTCAGCCGTCTTCATTTAGATAGTAGTGATGGCAAAGAAATGACCATTCAATTACGAAGGGATATTCTTCCAGAGACAAATGTTCATATTATTTCTACAGGAAAGCAAATGGAGGTTTCTTTTTTAACAAAGAATGCTACTAGTAATCTTCTCCTCAATACGCATTTAACAACATTACAAAATCACCTTAATGCTCTTTGTCCTGGGCAAGTGGTCAATCTTCAAGCGCAGCTAATACGTTCTACTGGTAACTCTCAGACGGGAAGTGAGCAAGATCGTTCTCGTGATGATCTTGCAAGTTTTGATCAGGGTAATCGCGAAAATTCTAACAATGACAACGATACCTTATAAACCTCATGAGATTTCCAAAATAGATGCAGCTATTTTTAGAGAACTCATTTTTTCAAAAAGATCGCTAGCAGTTTTCCCAAAAAATCCTTCAAAGAAAATACATTTTTTTGAAGCAAGTTCTTTTCCTGTTATTGAGAAAAGTGTTTCTTTCGCGTTCCAAGTTGGACAACAAAAAGTAGACTTAACTTTAGAGTTAAAACCAGGGACGCCTCTTGTTGAGCGCCTGAATGAAGTCGGTGGCATCGAATCATTGCCAGAGGAGTTTCGAGTGGCTTTAATGACTTTTGCGAGTCAAGAGATTATAGATGCCTTAGAGCATCTTTTTCAGCTTCCTGTAATGGCGTGGGATACGACTAAGAAACAAGAAGAGGAAGGGGAAAGGAAAGATCTCTATTTTGAAGTTCTTAATGCTAATGGAGTCTCTGAAGCACGTGCTAGAATGACTCTTGGTGTGCCTTTGTTAGAGCGCGTTCTTGCTGTTGCACAACAAGCACCTATGATCAAAGAGAACTCCTTATCTGGAGAATTTCTTCAGGGAGAGATTCTCATCGGAAAAGCAATCTTATCTCTTGAAGATTGGAAAAATTTAGTTCCAGGAGACCTGATTGTTATTGAAGAACCATCTGCATTAGCGACAGGACAAGGGCGATGCTTGATTCAAAAAAGTGGAGTTATTCCCATGATTCTCCAGGCAGATCTCTTTAAAACATTGATTCTCCCTTTAGAGAAAATGCCGTTACTATTGCAGCGGAACCCCAGCGAAGCAGGGGGCGCATCTCACGAAGTTGAAGAAAAAAATGAAGAAAAAACAACAGAGCTCTCAACATCACTTCCAATAACACTTGAACTAAACTTTAGCGCCGGTCTACTCTCATTAACAGTTGAAGAAGTTCTTCAACTTATAAAAACTAAATCCATTCAAAAATCATTTCAGGTTTCAAGACCCTTAAAAATTTTTATTCAAGAACGCGTTGTTGGTGCTGGAGAACTTGTTGAAATCAACGGGCGCTATGCATTAGCTATTACGCAACTTTAATTGTATGCATATTAATACCGGAAATCCACTCGAGCTTATCCTCGTGTTAATGGGAGTTGCACTACTTCCTTTTGTTGTCGTGTTGATGACATCCTTTACGAAGGTCATCGTGATTTTTAGTTTGGTTAGAACAGGACTAGGCTTGCAGTCAAGCCCTCCTAATATTGTTCTTAACGGATTAGCACTGATTTTAGCTTTTTATGTTATGTTTCCAGTGCTCTCTGACACTTATCAATTAGCTGAAAAAGTTAATATACAAAATGTGACGCTCTCAACGATCGTCCCTGTCATGAATGCCATTAAAGAACCAATTCAGACATTTCTGAACAATAACACGAGGGCGTCGACGCAAAAGTTTTTTGTCGTCACGGCTAAGCGTATTTGGCCTCCGAAATATGGAAGTACCGTTTCAAAAACAGATTTTATTATTTTAATTCCTTCTTTTCTTGTTTCGGAATTAACAGCGGCTTTTCAGATAGGATTTATTCTTTACTTGCCTTTTATCATCATTGATCTCGTTATCTCTAATATTTTAATGGCTCTTGGAATGATGATGCTTTCTCCAACAACGATCTCTCTTCCTTTCAAGCTTCTTCTGTTTTGCTTTGTTGATGGATGGACGCGACTAATGGATGGTCTCATCATGACATATCGTATTTCTTAAATTACCTCATGACTCAAGATACCTCTGTTAATCTCGTTTCTCAGGCGATGCTATTGGTTTTGACGTCATCGCTGCCTCCCATTGTTGTTGCAACAGCTGATGGGTTGATCGTTGCTTTATTTCAAGCGCTCACACAAATTCAAGATCAGACCCTGCCGTTTGCTGTTAAAATTATTGCAACCTTTTTAGTTATTGTTTACGCCATGAATTATGTTTTTGGAGATCTTTTGAATTTTACGATTATTGCCTTCCGTGATTTCCCTCATATGGTTCAGTAATATGGAAGAGCTTACAAAATATTTCGTAGAAATTCCGCTGATCCTTGGTCTGGGGTCAGCCCGAGTGGGGATTGTTTTAACAATTGCTCCCATCTTTTTAATTAGCGGAATGCCGCGGCAAGCCCTCATGGTTGCAGTAGTGGGGGTTGTTGTCCCCATGATCCTCCCAACGTTACCGCAAGGAAATTTTAATCCAACTTATATTTTGGTTTTAGTTCTCAAAGAACTTTTCATTGGTGTGCTCATTGCCTATTTTATTTCTGTTATTTTTTGGGGTCTTGAAATAGCTGGCGAGTTAATCGATTTGCAGCGAGGAACAACTGCAGGAGGTATTTTTAACCCAATGCTTGGAGCTCAAGAATCGCCTATGGGAGGCTTGTTTTTGCGTTTGGCAGGTTACGTGTTTTTTTCCATTGGTGGTTTTGTTTCCTTGTTGGGAGTGCTTTTTGCGAGCTATCAAGTCTATCCTATTGGCGATTTTCTCCCGCCATTTTTAGTTGGTTGGCAAAATCATATTTTTCCATTTTTAACAGATGTCTTCCAACTAGGCATTATTTATGCATCTCCGTTGCTTATTATCTTTTTTTTCATGGACTTTGGATTGGGGTTAATGAATCGCTTTGTCTCGCAGTTGAATGTTTTCTTTCTTTCTCTTCCCATTAAAAGTGGTATCTGTTTTGTGTTTTTAACGTACTACATGAATTATGTTATGGAGGGGTTTAAAAAAGACCTTTTTACAGAATCTGGGGTAGCTATTTTTTTAAAAACAATTTTCAAGTAATTTATGGCAGATCAATCTACAGGAGAAAAAACGGAACAACCCACGGCCAAGCGTCTGCGGGACGCAAGAAACAAAGGGCAGGTTGTAAAAAGTACAGATGTCGTGACAACAGTTTGTACTTTTTTTGTTTTATCAGCCACTTTGATCACATTTCCTTCGACGTGGAAAGGATTTGTTAATTATTTTGATCTTGTTTTTGTAGCAATGGTTGAGCCGATGCCCAATGCTCTTATTGATATTTTTGGTATGATGCCTACGTTTCTTTTTTCTGCTCTGTTTCCTGTTTGTATTGTGGCAGCTATTTCAGTTGTTATTGCTAATGTTGGACAATTTGGTTTTTTATTAGCCTTTGAGTCAATGACGCCAGACATAAACAAGTTGAGTCCTATGTCTGGATTCAAAAAAATTTTTTCGACAAAAACATTGATAGAACTCATTAAGTCATCAATTAAAATCACCATTTTTGGAGTTCTTCTTTATAGCATTATCAAAAAATCAATTGGACCATTAGTCATGCTTCCTTTTGCTAACTTGTTTAATGGCGTAAGCGTTGTAAAACCAATGCTGATGAATTTCATTAATTCCTTCATGTTGTGTTATCTTGTTATCGCTGTAGCTGATTATATTCTTCAGCAAAAAATGTTGATGAAGGATTTAATGATGACCAAAGATGAAACCAAGCGCGAAATGCATGAATCAGAAGGTGACCCGATGATTAAAGGAAATCGGCGTCGTTTGCAACGTGAGATGGTTTTTGAAGATAACTCAACAGCTACTAGAAAATCAACAGTACTAGTCACCAATCCTACTCATTATGCAGCAGCTATTTTTTATGAACGAGGAAAAATTATGCTTCCTGTCTTGAGAGCTAAAGGAACTGGATTTATCGCATTGAGGATGATTTCGATAGCTCGTGCTGAAAATATTCCTATTGTAGAAAATGTTCCTTTAGCTCGTGCCTTATACAAAGAGCTGGAGATAGGTGATATTATTCCTAAGGAATTGTTAGGACCTGTTACAGAAATTTTGCGTTGGGTCAGAACCCTTCCGCCACGGGTCGCACAAAATTGAGTGTATGGCTGAAAAAGATTTTGTTCCTGAATCTATTTGTGGCGAGGAAATTAAAAGTCGATTTAATGAATTTTATTTTCGAAAAAATCCTCAGGATAGTCCTATGGCAAAGGCACTCGTGCTACATGAATATGATGTGCAAAATTATCCGCTGCATGGTGAGTATACGGATGATGATTGGCTAGCTTCGAAGGTTTCTATGAAAGGGCTTTCTATTATTTTTCGTCAGCCAACGCCAAGTGATTTGCTTGTTTGTCGTATTGATAGAGTATCTAAAGAAAAAAAGATGAGTTCTCCACTTTTGGGATTGATGGAATTTATTGGGTTTTGTCACTATTACTGTCCTGAAGTAGACCTATTAGGAGGATGCGTCGAAAAAATAACTCATCAAGATTCTTTAAGAGATCTAACAGTTGATCGACTGGTTCGTTATTATCATCGCATCTTAGGTTGTATTGAAGGATATAGTGACAGCGATGGTTTTTTTTGGATTTATGCGAATATGCGCTGTAAGAAGCGATTTGAGACTTTGCCAATATGGCGCAGATATATTCGAGAGAAATTGGCAACTATCGACCAAGACGTTGTCAGTTTGACCTAGTTTAAAATTTGAGTTATGAATGACAACATGTCTGAATCTGAAGAAACAAAACAAGTGCAAGAACACCGCTTTTCTTCAGTAACAGAGGGAGTGACTCCTTCTTTGGAAGTTCCAGCGTCTCTTGCAGAAGCCAAGCCAGCTGGAGGAAATTTTCGCGCAACAGAACCGCCGCAAGAAGTCCTTCCTGAAACCCTTTCTTCAAAAAAAATGGAGTTAAAAAAACACTCTCCGCTGGGACCTCATCCAGCAATAACGCCTACTTCTCCTTCTGTGCTGGCAGAAAATTCAGCTGTGATGAGTTCAAATCAAGAGAAGGTAGCTAATATGCCACAGGTGGGAATAGAGGTGGAAATAGATTTTATACTAGATCGCAAACGAATTCCTTTAACAGAATTGAGGACACTTGCAGAGGGAGAGATTCTTACGCTGAGCGGTGCTGACTTTAGGGCAACATTATTTCTTCAAGAAAAAGCGATTGCAGAAGCAGCATTAGTCATGGTGGATCAACGACCATCTATCCAAATCACAAAAATTTTTAGTGGTTCTTAATCCAGATATGTTGGAACTATAATTTCTTTTTTAAGGAATTTTGGCCGCAACCTGTAATCTTCAACATATATGTTCAATCCAAGAGTAACAGCTCGCTATTCTATGCCGGTAGGCGGAGAATTGGACACTTCTGATTTGCAAGGAATCGGATTATATCGTGGTAGAGAAATTAAAAAATCAAAGCTCAGTGAAGATGTTGATTTTGGACTTCACGCAGACGAGGATGATCAGGGAGGGCAATCCGCGGGGAGTGCCAAAGGAGAGCTTAAAATAAAGTTTCAGGAACGTGAAAAGGAAGCCTTTTCCGATCAGCAAGAAAATCTTCCTGATTTTGATGAGTTTGCTAATTCGCCCGGTTTTAAAAAGTTTATGGCTCAATTGCGAAAGGGCCAACGGAGCGATACCTATCAAGACATTCAAGATGCTTTAAACTCTGCTTTTGATGATCCAACACTAACACATGCGGCTCTTGCTGGCGCTATCAAGCTTCTTGAAGGGCAGCCAGGTCAAGAAGAACTGAAAGAGTTGTTGCAGCAAGTACTCAAAGAACTGCTCGATACCAGTGGTGCAGAAGTGCGAGCTGGCTATAATGTTTCTCGTGTTGCTGAATCAATGGCAAAAGGAGAAACGGACCTCATTGCTCAACTTCGAGATTTTTATTGTCAGGTTGTTTTTAGTGATCAAAGCCTTATTGATACTTATCGCGTTATTATGAACGATTTTCCTGATAAAGTAGAGCGAGAAAAAGAAGAAAAAAAGAAAAAAGAACATCAAGCTCCCGAAGAATTAGATGGTCCAGAAGGAGAAGCAAGATTAGAAAAAGCATTGGAATTCCTAATGAAGGCATTAGGCGAAGAGTTGAAATCTAATCGACCCTCTTTAGAACCAAGTATGCTCAAAAAAGTTTTGGATGGACTTTGTGAAATGGAATTTTTCCGTAACACCTATCGTTCGTTTTTGGAAATGCTAACAAAACTAAATCGAGACTGCCAAACAGTTCCTGTAAAGCCATCACGCTTGATTAATGAAATCTTGAATCGTGTTACACAAGATAAAATTAGTGATGAAGACTTTATAAAAGTAGCACAGCAATTTGGGGTTCCTCCGTTAGAACTCTCGATTCATTTTTTAACAAGAATTTACGAAATGGTGCGTCTTTTTCCAGAACGCGTTTTTCCGAGTGGGAAAAATAGAGAAGTCTGTTTAACTGCTATTCAACATGCATTGGATTCGGCGATTGCAAGAGAAAGTGAAGTCGCGTAGAGCATGTTCTAAAAGACCTAAGAGTCCCGCACTCCGTCGTTATTGTGGTGCTTGCTGCTCACGTATTAATACCCGGGTTAACCCGAATATTTCATCCCTCTCTACTGCGAAAGCCGGGAAGTCCGATGGATGCTGCGTTAGACTTGAATTTTGATCAGGACAGTATGTACTCATACAGCCCTGATCAAAATCCTTCGTCTGCCTTACCCCATCAGCCTTCGCGACTTTCTCGTCACGAAATTGATGAAATATTCGGGTTAAATGTTACTTTCGAACAATGAAACAACTTGCCGTTTACATTTTGGCTAGTATCAGACTCATCGCCTTCAATACTTTTTTCTGTAACCTGCAATCTGTACCCTGTAGCCTGCAGAGATGATCTCTGAAGTTATTAAAGAATTTTGTAATCAGTATGGTCTTAAAGGAGTTTCTATGGAAGAGGGAGGAAAGCTACGTCTCTCCATTGAAGGAATTGGTGATCTTCAATTCCTTCATGAAAAAAATAAACTGCTCATAGGATTGAGTAGAAAAATTGAAAATTTTTATTTATTCAGTGCGCGAAAAATTTTAGCAATGTGCCATTATAAAGAACCTCATTTGCACCCTCTGCATGCGCAAATCAATGATGAGACGCTTGGGCTTTTTTTTATTTTTGAAGAAAGTGAAGTGACGGCAGCGCTTCTCTCTCAGGCTTTAGATGAGTTGACTGACGCAATGGATAAGGCTTTGGCGTGAAGAGTAAAGAATGAAGTGTTACAATCCTCCGTCTTGCTAGAAACAAAAATTTCGACGTAAAAAACCTCAAGCTCGCATGCAAATGCTATAAAAAGAGAGTACAAATTTTTTTGAACTCTTTACCCTTCACTCTTTGCGTTTCACTAGCTACATTTTTTCCATGTCTATTGAAGGGCTTTCTCCATTTGATTTTACATCAGGGATTATTACTGTTACTCAGTTTGCGCCTACTGCTGCTCTGCCACAAGAAGATCCTTCGCCTCCAGCGGCGGGAGATATTTCAATTGAAAGTAAATTAGAAGAACTTTTTAAAAGTCATCAACTTGGTGACGTAGAAAATAGTTCCATGAATCTTCCTCCCGAGACACTCAAAATTTTGTCCAAGGAATCGCTTAAATCACTCATTACAGATATGGCTCCTCTCCTTGAGGCAGCAGTAGGAATTGCGCCCATCCATGATATTGCTCGTGTTCAAGAGATGCTCCAAGAAGAGCTTGTGAATCACGAATTATTAGCCGCTTTTCGACGAGCTATTCTTGGTGGATAATCCTAAAAACGTGAATGAAAAT
>CAYYAN010000003.1:0-11560 GCA_964469825.1 uncultured Chthoniobacter sp.
CTTGCCCCATCAGCCTTCGCGGCTTTCTCGTTGCGAGAGTGATGAAATATCCGGGTTAATTATTAATTCCACAGTGTCGTTTTACTTCGATCCATCTTGTTGTTCGCCTCAAGAGCGATGCAAGATAGAAATCTGAGCGAGGAAGTTGAGTGCAATTATTTAATGCAGTGGGATTGGTAAGGCGTGAAAAAAGTAAATGATGCATCGCGCCGAGGGAAACCCATTTATCGCTGTAACCAACATGTTGATTGCTCGACCAAAAATGAATCATCTCAACGCCTTTTCTCATTTCATGACCAAGATAAATAACAAGATGGCCATGTTCTGTAGCTCCAATTGATTCGCTCCAAAAGATTTTCAAAAAGTCACCAGGTTCTGCTGAAGCAAGATCGGTAAAATTTTTTCCAAAGCCTCCATCATAAAATAGGCAGGCAAGGCCAGGGCCATTAGCATTCCATCGCCCCCAAATCCCCTCTCCATCGGACTGCCCACGTGGAAGCAAAGCTGCTAACGTTGTTGCATCAAGAGAAAATGGGTGTCGTTCTTGAAGCAATTGAAGTGCTTTTAAAAAAAGGAGGTACGTTGCTTCTGAACAAAAGCTAGGCTGTGCTAGTTCAGGGTGAAGAAGCAGTTTTCCATTTGAGAGTGAAACTGCATGCTGCAATCGCAGCATAGCAGTGCTGCTCGTGCTGTAGCCGCCACCATGAGGCATTGAGGAAATGGCCTCTAAAATAGTTTTATTAAAGGGAGCATTGACCTTTGCTTGGAGTGAGGTTACAAGCAAGAGAGCTCCAAAAAACAACAATGAAATTCTTAAAAATATTTTCGAGAACATGTGAAAGAATCATCGCTCTTCTTGATGCAGGGTCAAGCGTCATTCGTCGTTGGTTGTGGAGTTTTTTCTTGTGCTTGCTGGTTATCTTGTTAATTGTGGCTTGGTTTTGGAAACGCCCAATTTCTGGTGTGGGTGGTTTGCCTGTTTTTGGGAGAATAGAAATTCCAGTGCCACTTTTTTCTCAAGGCGATCCTCGCTGGGCCGAAGAGAAGCTTGGAATTTCACCAAATGATACACTCGGTTCTGCCGGATGTGCTCTTACTTCGGCAGCAATGGTGCTGGCTTCTTATGGTGTGAAGTTTGATCCTCAGCGTCTCAATTGGTACCTCATTGATCACAATGGCTATGAGGGAGACTCTTGGATCAAATGGGAGGTTGCAGCGAACTATCCACCAGGCATTGCGGAGCATCGCTATGAAGACCTTCCAAGTTATGGGCTCATCGACTGGAATCTCCTTCGCGGTAATCCTGTGATTGTGCGGATTCGAAGGCCTTCAAAGAATAATCACTTTGTCGTGATCGTTGGGAAGCAAGGTCTCAACTATCTTATTCGTGATCCAGCACCCCAAGCGTGCAGTAGAGTTTATCCGTTTGTTCAATTAGGAGCGCCTATCGAAGCCCTCCGATTTTACCAGAAAAGAAAATATCCTTCGCTTTCTCCAACGCAGAACAGTTTTTTTGATTTTCTTTATGAACCTTAACCCCAATGCGTGTAAGGAAATCAAGTGAGAGGAATTATCAATAACTAATTTATCTCTGATTTTCTTACAGGCATTGGGGCTAGACTGATGCAGTATATGCCTGGCTCTCGCAAGCCGCAGCAGAATTTCTGTGAAATATTCGAGAAAAAAAACTTGCTCAAAAAAGATCTATTTGTTTTGAATAGAGATTCTAAATTAACCCATTTTACGATTATGAGTCTTGCCTCTGTTAGTAAAGCTCCGCCAAATAATGTTAATCATCCCTCACATCAACAGCCGAAGCAGGTTCGGAATCAACATCAACAACCATCGGTTCAGAATGCTAAAGGGCCTCAAACGCCAACAGAGGCAGCAAGATCAAATCAAGACACAGGCAATCATACTCAGGTACAAACGCTCGATACACAAGCGGATCTCTCTAATCCTCTGACTTCGCAGCAATTTAATTCTAAAATAGCAGCAACACGATTCTAGCCCGGCTTTCGCAGTAGAGAGGGATGAAATATCCGGGCTAGGGCCGGCGCATTTTAACTTGGTTTACATAAGAGGCATCAATGAGATCATCAATGCGTTGTCCCGCTAGCACGTGTGTGCTGAAGCAGTCTAAATTTCCATCGGGACCGATAACAGCTAAAGCAAAGTGATCTGTGGAGCCATAAGCTGCGCCAACAGCAGGGCCGTGATCAACGGTGATAAACGGAATGTTAGAACGGATGGGCCCTGCTTCTTGTGTAAAAGCGGCAAGACAGATCAAATGTTGAGTAGCGAGGTGTTCGTAGTTTCCTTTGAGAGTATTAAGTTGACGATAGAAATCCCAATTTTTTGGGGAAGGAGCAATCAGTAAGAGGACCGGCTGGCCTTGTAATGAGGAGAGGTGCTTGATTTCCCCTCGTTGTCGCCAGCTAAAATCAGGAGCAGGGTTAATCAGCGAGGCTGAAGGCTGAAGGCTGAAGGCTGAAGGCTGAAGGGAAAAGAGAATTAAAAAGTAAAAAAAATATTTTCTACAAATTTTAAGAAAAAGGTTTCTCATATAAAAAAACGGTGACAGATGATAAGGGGATTTTTCTGTCCTTTAGCCTTCTGCCTTTAAATCTTTAGGCTTCGCCTTATACCGTGAGGAGCTCTGCTTCTTTATGTTTTACATGTTCATCAATGCTGGCAACGAATTTATCTGTCAATTTTTGAATTTCTTTTTCAGCACGGGTGAGATCATCTTCAGTCATGGTACCAGCTTTTTGAATTTTTTTGGCGGTGTCCATGGCTTCGCGACGGCAGGCACGAATGCGAACACGTCCTTCTTCAGCAACTTTGTGAACAGTGCGCACAAGATCTTTTCGGCGTTCTTCACTTAACTCAGGGATGCGCATCCGGATGATCTTGCCATCAATAGCAGGAGTGATTCCAACGTTGCTTTCCAAAATAGCTTTTTCAATATCTCTGATAGTTCCTGCATCAAATGGCTGGATCAGGAGGAGACGTGGTTCTGGGCAAGTGATCAGCGCAAGCGCTTTAAGCTTCATGCTGCTGCCATAAGTGTGAACATCAATTGTTTCAACAAGAGCCGGAGAGGCTTTGCCGGTACGGATAGCTGCAAATTCGTGCATCATGAAGTCGATGGATTTTTCCATTCCTGCTTCTGCTTCGAGTAAAATAGTGTCGGCGCTCATAAAAATAGATGGTTTAAAATAAAGTTGATTTTACGGTTAATCGATAGGTGCTGTTTCGGTGACCAAGGTGCCTACAGGCTCACCGCAAATAACTCGCATGATAATATTAGGCTCAATCATATTAAAGACAATAATAGGCATTGAGTTGTCCATGCAAAGACTAAATGCTGTCGAGTCCATGACTTGTAATCGACGGCGAAGTGCTTCGGAAAAAGTGATATGGTGAAATTTTTTGGCATTGGGATTTTTGACAGGGTCAGCATCGTAGATTCCATCGACTTTGGTGGCCTTGAGAATGACTTGAGCACCAATTTCATTGGCTCGCAGAGCAGCTGTGGTATCAGTGGAAAAGAAAGGGTTGCCGGTACCTGCTACAAAAATAACAATGTGCCCATTTTCTAAATGACGAATTGCACGGCGCAAAATGAAAGGCTCAGCTACGTGATTGATGTGGAGTGCTGTTTGTACGCGCGTTGAAAAGCCGAGTTCTTCAAGTGCGCTCATAAGGGCCATGCCATTAATGACAGTTGCCAACATTCCCATATAATCAGCAGTCGCGCGATTCATACCGCGATGGCTTGCTGCTAGACCGCGCCAAATATTGCCACCCCCAACCACGACGGCAACCTCCACGCCCATCTTGCGAATGTTTCCAATTTCTTGGGCGATCTGCTGGACAATTTGAGGAGAGACCGTGTCATCGCTGCCCGCTTCGCGAAGCGCTTCACCACTGATTTTGAGAACAACGCGTTTGTATTTTGGCGAAGAAGAAGAGCTCATGTTAGGTGACTGTAACATATTTAAAGCGCTAACCCCAGCTTAAAATTTAAAATACCCACTTATAAAAGCAGCAATATTCATCCGTGCGCGACCTTCGGGTTGGACTTCATGGAGTTGAAGCATGCCTTCTCCACAAGCGAGAAAAACTTTTTTCTCTGGAGAAAGAAATAGGGAACCTGGTTTTTCTGAAGAAGTGGATGACAAAACGGAAGCAGAGAAAACTTTTAGAGAGACCGATTTTCCGGAAGGAAGAGAGAATGTTCCATGAGCTCCTGGCCTCGGATTCATGGCGCGGATAAGGCGATCCAGTTTTCTTGCGCATTGTGTGATATCCATAGCTGCATCAGCTCGTGTGATCTGGTGTGTGTGGGTAATGCCCTCTGCAGATTGTGGGACGAGAGGAGCGGTTCCGTCTTTTAAAAGCTGCAACGCTTGCAAAATAGCCTCTGGAGCTAGATTTGCGAGCTGCTCTGTTAAAGAACCTGAAGTTTCTTGAGAAGTGAGGCTGATTTTTTTTTGGAGCAAAATATCGCCGGTGTCGAGTCCTTCAGCCATGTGCATGATGGTCACGCCAGTTTCTTGATCCCCTTTTAAAATTGCTGCTTGAATTGGTGTTGCTCCCCGATGTCGGGGTAAGAGTGACGTATGAATATTGAGGCAGGCGATGGAAGGAAGTTCAAGCAACTCTCGTGGGAGGATTTTTCCATAAGAAAAAGTAACAATTACTTCAGGATGAAGCGCTCGGAGTTGCTCTAAAAAAGAAATATCACGCAAGTTTTCTGGCTGAAATATTCGGGCTAGTATTTCTGTATTTTTTTTTTCAAGGAATTGTTTGGTCGCTGGCGCCGTAAGGACCTGATGTCGTCCAACAGGGCGATCTGGCTGGGTGAGGAGGCCCATAAGTTGATGATGTTGCATCAACGCTTGGAGCGTTGGAATTCCGATGTCACTCGTGCCGGCGAAGAGGATGTTCACAGAGATGGAAGAAATAGAAGAGATAAAAAATAAAACCCGTATCTGTCGTTTCTGCGGAGGCGCGAATCCAGGCCATGGTCAATTCTGAGTTGAGTAAGTAACGTCAAAACTGTTTTATGAAATCAGGAAAATCTTTTTTGCGCTCTTGTGTTCTTTTGCGACTATTAATTACTTTTTTAGGACCGCACCTACAATCTGATAGAGTACTTCTACCGGAGTCATTGTCGCATCAATATCATGTCTTAATGCTTTTCCATAATATTTGAGCATGGGTTTGGATTCGGCATCATAAGTTTCTAAGCGGCTACGAATGATTTCTTCGTGAGCATCGTCCAAACGATTTTCTTTGAGTGCCCTGCTTTTCAAACGTGCTACTAACTTGTCACGATCAGGACAAGAGAGATGGAAAATATGTTCTACCTCAATATATTTTTCCATGAGTTTGGCTTGTGCGACATTTCTTGGAATGCCATCGAGGACTAGAAAATCGCGCTGTGGTTTGAATTGCCCTGACTCGACAACAACATCGATCCAATTTACCCAAAGCTCAACGGTCATTTCATCAGGAACTAATTTTCCTTTGCTTGAATATTTTAAAAATTCACGTCCCAATTTGCTTTGAGGATCAAGTCCACGAAAGACATCGCCACAAGCACAGTGATAAAATCCTGGAATGGTGCCAAGGGTTCGTCCTTGAGTTCCTTTGCCGCTTCCAGGAGCGCCAAAGATAAGAAGTGTTTTGAAATGACTCATGAAAGGGACCGATTTTAAAGAAGAGGAAAAAAAAAGCAAGACTGTCTCACAGCTTTTACTTGTTTTAAAAAGGTTTTCTGATATTTTCTCTTCTTCATGAAGCCGGCATAGCTCAGTTGGTAGAGCAGCTGATTTGTAATCAGCCGGTCGTCGGTTCGAGTCCGACTGCCGGCTCCATTTATACGATTCACGTACGAGTTTCAGGTTTTTTACGTCGAGATTTTTGGTTCTAGTAAGAGGGAGGATTGCAACGCGATGCAAGCATAACGCATAGATCCGACAATGATGCTAGAACCAAAAAGGGCAAGTAAGAAAACCTTAAAATCAAAGACGAATGATATATAATGATGCAATTTAGGTTGAGCTGAAGCGTCTTAAAAATGTTACATAGTATTTCTTCATTATCCACTCCTTTGCCTGTTATTTTTTTAGGCACACAAGCTCAGGCTAAAACCGAAGTTAAAAGACTCAGAAATGCATTGCTTGCTAGAGAAGAAAGTACTCCAGGCTCCCTCTCTCAAGAATTTGTGCTGCTTGAACAACCTTCAAGAGAAAGAGAAGATTGGGGATGGACTGGTCATCCCTGGGATCAAACAGATATCAGTTCAGAGCAAAAAGAACAGGTAGGAGTTTATGTTCAGAGCCTACTTGAAGCAGCTTATCCTGCCGGTGAATCTGTTGAAATGGAGATGACACATCGAGGGTTTGCTTCCTATCTTCAACGAGATTCTCCTGATGGAAAGTTAAGTGGTCCGTTGAATGCAGCGGAACTGCTAGGTCAAATTCAGGATCTTCATCTTATCCAGCTCAGGGAAGAAGCTCTTGAAGCAGGAAAAAAAGAAGGATCACTTCCTTTTTCTGACGACGAACCCGAAAAAATTCAGGAATCACTTGGCCGTTTTTTAGCGAGCAAAGAAGTAGAGCTTCATTTGGGAGAGCGATTGGGTGAGGGGCATTTTGGAGTTGTTGTGAGTGCTCGCGTGAAAAGAGAGGAGGAAAAGTATGTTTATAAAATAGAAAAGAGAGATGTTGCCAAAGCACTCACGGAAAGGGTGAATTCTTTTTGGAGAGAAGGAGATTGTGCGGCCACGCGATGTGATAATACTCATGATCTAGCCAGTCCCCTTTTTTTTATTTTTCGTACGTGTCAAGAAGGGAAGCCAGAAGAGTTTCACTATGTTCCAGCAAACTATGTTAAGGCCTTTGGCATGAAGTTGCCTCCAGGAACAAGTGTTTTTTTGGAGGGGCAATTAATGAAACGCGCGACGGGGGAGAGTCTTGAAAAAATCATGTTAAGAAACCCATCACTCCTCTATCCAAAAGGAAAACATTTTTCTAATATTGTGCGTGGTCTCTTCAGTATTATCCAAGATTTACAGGTCCGCAATTTGGCCCATCTCGATATCAAGCCAGAGAATATTTTTTATGATCAGCAAACAGGCAAGGTAACACTTCTGGATTTTGGTTCTGCAGAACGACTTCGGAAAAAAGGAAAAGTTGATGATGCCGCGCATCTCTATCAACCTACTTCTACAAAAATTGGAGGAACTCCAAAGTATATTTCACCAAGAGTACAACAACAAAAAAGCCATGGATCAGAAGTAGACCTTTTTAGTTTCGCTATGACTATATTGGAGTTAGTTCATCGCCAAAATTTTGCAGATTTTACTCACAAACGTTTTCCGAAAGCTGCTCAAGGTGATATGAGAGATGTTCTTTTTGGAAACGCTGATGCTACAGAATATTTGGGACGCTTTTTAGATGCTGTTGGTGAGAGAGAATCACAAGTGAAGAGCAGCTCGTTTCAGAATGAGTCCTTCATGAGTTCGATTTTTAGTTCGAGCAGAAGTGACAATGTTCAAGTGTCTCGCAGCAGAGCACGTTCCGAAAGTATGGATTCTTCTATATCTCAGGAAAGTAGTCCTGTAGAAAAAGCACTAGCACGAAATCCAGAAGTAAGAATGATTGTTGACTTGGCCTTTCAGGCTTCTTCAGGAGGAACTAAGGGGGCTGCTGCATATGAAAAGCTTAAAAATTTACCTTATTTTCAAGCAGCGGAGACTCCTATCTCTCCCTCCTTGTCCTCTAGCCCGGATATTTCATCGCTTTCGTGACGAGAAAGCCGGGAATCCTGATGGGGAAAGGCAGAGACAGAAGTGCGACGAAGGCTGTATGAGCACATACGGTTGCTTTTATCTCCAATGGCGGCCAAATCCCATAAAGCGGCGTCGCCCTGGCTTCTTGGGGGCTTCTGTTTCCGATGTTAGAGAGGTTTCTGATTTGAAGGAGGAGCGGCTTGTAGAGCGTTGATGGCTAGAGCTTCTTGAATCAGAACTTCGCTGAGCAGTTCCTGAACGATCACGATGGGAGTGATCCGTAATATTACGACGCTCTTGAGCGTTACGAGAACTACGTGGGCGATCACGGAAATTTCTTTCTCGATTATTGGGAGTCTGCGGAAGAGCTTTGACGCTCATATCAAACCCTTCAGCTTTCTTGCGTGGGATGCCTCGACCAATAAAGCGCTCTAGGGCACGAAGCGAACCATGGTCTTCGGATGTCACAAAACTAATCGCTTCGCCAATGGCTTGCGCCCGGCCTGTCCGGCCGATGCGGTGAACATAATCTTCATGATGTGGAGGAAAATCGTAGTTCACGACGTGAGAAATTCCATCAACATCAATGCCGCGAGCAGCAATATCAGTTGCGACGAGTGCAAGAACTTTTCCATCTTTAAAATCTTGAAGAGCCCGCAAGCGCTGATTTTGAGAGCGATTGGAGTGAAGTGTTGCTGTTGAGAAGCCCTCTTTTTCTAACTGCTTTGCAATACGATCGGCACCATGTTTGGTGCGCGTGAAGACGAGAACCATGCGAAACTGGTTATCTTTCATTAAATGTGTTAGAAGTCGTGACTTTAAATGATGAGGCACTTCATAAACAAATTGAGTTACTGTTTCTGCTGGATTGGAGCGGCGTCCAATTTCAACAATGGTTGGCGTTTGGAGAAATTCTTGAGTCAACTTTTCAATGTCTCGCGATAAGGTTGCTGAGAAAAAAAGGGTCTGGCGTTGGCGCGGTAACAGTTTGACAATCTGACGAATCGCAGGGATGAATCCCATGTCGAGCATACGATCAGCTTCATCCAGAACGAGGTATTGAATCCCAGCAAAAACTTTTTCTCGACCACGAATGATATCAAGTAGACGGCCTGGAGTTGCGATGACGATATCGACTTGGTCCGTCAGTGCTTTGATCTGAGCTCGCTCGCTAACGCCACCATAAATTTTTGCAATTTTAAAAGGAAGATGACGAGCATAAGCCCGTACATTCTCATCAATCTGCACGACCAATTCGCGAGTGGGAGCTACTACGAGGACTTGCATCCGTGCTTGAATTCCTTCACTTCGTGCTGCAGCCATTTTTGAAAGGAGGGGCAAAACAAATGCTGCGGTTTTTCCAGTTCCAGTCTGGGCAATGCCAATGAGATCTTTTCCTTCTAAAATAGGAGGGATAGCTGCTGCCTGAATGGGGGTTGGCTCTGTATATCCTGCCTCAGTAATGGCTTTGAGAATATTGGAATCAAGGTGGAGTGAGCGAAAAGACATAATCGAGAAGTAAAAGGTAATGAGTAATGAAGATTATATTTAGACTTTTTTAGAAACTCTATTGTCGTCGATAATAGCAGTGTTGCATCGGCGCTCGACTCGTTGAGTATTTGCTATACACTCGTTATCTATGCACCGCTGCAGTAGAGTTTCAAAAAAAGCCTAATAAGGCACTTTACTTGAAATAAAATGAAACAGCTCTTTATTTTTTTAATGATGACACTTTTATTTTCCACTTTGGCTTGTGCAAGCTCTTCTCAAGCTATTTTTGGAGGCGGGTGTTTCTGGTGCTTGGAGGCCCTTTTTAAAACTTTGCCAGGCGTGACGGATGTCCAATCAGGTTTTGCAGGAGGTACTATCAAAAATCCAACTTATGAAGAAGTTTGCGCCGGAAATACTGGACATGCTGAAGTGATTAAAGTGACTTACGATTCGAAAAGAATTTCTTATGATCAGTTACTCAATTTTTTTTGGAGAGTGCATGATCCGACGACATTAAATCGGCAAGGAGCTGATGTTGGGACGCAATATCGTTCGATTATTTTAACAACAACGTCCGAGCAGCAACGACTTGCAGAACTTTCTAAAAAGAAAGCGCAGGCTGCTTTTGAAAAACCAATCGTAACAGAAATTCAGCCATTCGTTATTTTTTATCCTGCAGATATTTCTCATCAAGATTACTACCGTCTCCATCCCAATGCCCCCTATTGCCGTGCAGTTATTGCACCGAAGTTGGAGCGTTTACAAAAAAATGAGCATTTTAAATAAAACTTAAAAACGTGGTGCTGTGAAAAAATTGTTATTCATCCTTGTTTTTTTTGGAGCAGTTTTTTGTGCTATTTCTGTTCCATCAGAGCAAGCTGTTTTTGGGGGGGGCTGCTGTTGGTGCACCGAGGCTATGTTTGAGCAGATGCCAGGTGTTATGTATGTTCAAATGGGCTTTGCAGGAGGTACAAAAAAAAATCCAACTTACAAAGAAATTTGTGCAGGAGGTACGGGGCATGCAGAGGTCGTCAAGGTGACTTATAACCCTGAAAAAATTTCTTACGATCAGGTGCTTGATTTTTTTTGGCGCATTCATGATCCAACAAGTCTGAATCAGCAGGGACCCGATAAGGGGACTCAATATCGGTCCATTATTTTAACGACCAGTTTTCGGCAACAAAAACTCGCAGAGCTTTCTAGAAAGAAAGCACAAGCTAATTTTAAAAAGGCGATTCTCACGGAAATTAAACCGCTTACGCAGTTTTACCCGGTCCGTGCCGATCATCATAGCTATTATCAAAATCATCCCAATGATCTTTATTGCCGGGCTTATATTACCCCAGAATTAAAAAAGCTGGGATTCCAAACCATCAACAGACCTGAAGATAACTCACTCAAAGGGCAAAAAGAGTTAGAATATTTCAAGGAAAACTATCAGCGTCAGCACGCAATCAAGACTGCTAAAAGCAACTAGCGTTAGCTCTTTGCTGCTTCTGTGGAGAGAATATCGCTAATTAGATTAGCAAAATCTTTGAAGCCACTAGCAGGGACAATAACAGTATTTCGGCGACCTTGTGATTCTTCGGTGAGGCGAAGAAATTTGCCACGTTCATTTTCACGAATTTGGGCAGTGAAAAATTTACGTTCAATTTGAAGTTCGCGCACCTCGAGTGATTGGTCATGCGAATATTGGCGATAGGATGAAGAGTAAGAATGATAAGAATCGTCGTTCATAAAAGCGAATCATTTTTAAAAGTGTTATGTCATAAAATCAATTGTTTTTCTCCAAAGAGCGTAACTTTTTTGTAGAAACAATTCTAAAATCGATCTGTTGTTTCCAACGATCAACGCCGGCAACAGCAACCATAATTTGTTGGCCGGCTTTGTAAATTTTTTTGGTTTGTCGTCCGATAAGGCGTGTATGCAACGCATCAAAGAAATAAAAGTCATCCTCCATTGTTGAGACAGGCACTAAACCTGACACAAGAACTTCAGGGAGTTCGACAAAAAGTCCATAATTACGAGCTTCAATGATGTTTGCTTTCCAGGCGTGTTTTTTGCGGGTGTGTTGCTCTGCTTCAAAGTAGTCGAGTTTTTTGAGTCTGACCGATTCTTTTTCTGCATCGGCAGCCGCTCGTTCAGTGGTCGAAATGTGATCGCCTATTGCTACGAGGTTTCGTGAAGATGGGCCTCTCTGATGCGGATCAAGTTCTCGCGCTAAAGCACGATGGACAACAAGATCAGCATAGCGTCGGATGG
>CAYYAN010000003.1:11570-25926 GCA_964469825.1 uncultured Chthoniobacter sp.
GGATCTGGAGCATAACGAGCTCGCTTAAGGCTTTTTAAAAGGCCAATCTTAAGGGCATATTCATATGGCTTGCCTTGTAGGCTGTGAAGAAATTTTTGAAGTTCGCGACGGTGCGATAAATCTCCAGCCGGAACTTGATAGGTCTTCACTAGCTCGCGAAATTCATTCAACTTTACGGTGTCTGGTTTTTCATGAACACGATAAAGGAGTGGCTGCTTAGCAAGCTTGAGATGTCGCGCTACGAGTTCGTTGGCGAGTAGCATTAATTCTTCAATCAGTTGGTGAGAGATGTCGTTTTCAACTAATTCCAAGCGCTCTACTTTTCCTTCGCGATCGAGTCGTACCTTGACTTCGGGCATATCAAGTTCGAGTGATCCATGTTGAAAGCGTAAACGGCGCAGGAGAGAGGAGCATTCCCAAGCAATGTGAATTTTTTCTCCTATTTGATCTTGAGGTGGTTGTTCTAAAATTTTCAAAGCCTCTTGATAAGTCAATCGAGCTTTGCTGCGAATAACCGTGCGCGCGAAGCGGACATTTTGAACAGACCACTTTCCAAGCTCTACAGCTAATGCGGATAGCTGCATCGCGCCGGTGCTTGAGTCGTCGAGTATATTTTTATACACTCCTCGTTTGTGTGCCTTCGCTCTTTGCTTTCCATCTCCAGCAGCAAGTTTTGAAAGCGTTTTTATATTTCCATTCTGCTGGATGCTTGCAAAAACGGAGAAGGCCAAACGATCTTCGTTAGGACGAAGGCTACAAAGTCCGTTGCTTAGATTTTCTGGCAACATGGGAATGACACGGTCAACGAGATAAACACTATTGCCGCGATGATAAGCCTCACGATCTAAGTTAGAATCAGGCTGAACATAATAAGAGACGTCAGCAATGTGGATCGCGATATCCCATCCTGAATTCGTGCGTTGCACTTCAATCGCATCATCAAAGTCACGGGCATCATCTGGATCAATCGTGATGACAAAACGGTCTCGTAAATCTTCTCTATTTTGTAAATCTTGTTTGCGAATTCTTCCTTCAAATCGGGAAGCTTCTGCCAAAACTTCTGGTGGAAACTCTGTAGGAAGTTGATGTTTGCGAATGATAGAAAGAATATCAACGCCAGGAGTTGTTATCGGGCCTAAAATCTCAAGCAGATGCCCTTCTGGCTGGGTGTGACGATTTTCCCAGCGATCAAGGGAAGCAACGACTTTTTCTCCCGGTTTTCCATTTAGTAAATCACCAGAAATATAAAGATTATGTTGAAGATGAGGGTTGTCAGGAATGACGTAGAAAAAATCTTTCGAACGTTGTAGCGTGCCAACAATTGTTTTATTAGCACGATTCAAAATACGAATGACCTCTGCTTCCATGCGCTGTTCTCTGCCTCGTTTAGAACGAAGTGCGCGACGATCTCTAATCAGGCGGGCCAAGACTTCATCTCCCTGCATACCAGTGCTGAGATTTTCAGGGCTGATAAAAAGATCAGGTCCTTCTTTTCTGATTAAGTGAGCTGTGCCACTTGTGTGGACTTGCAATATTCCTTGAACAAGATCTGGGCATTTTTTAAAAGGCTCTAAATGCTCTGGTGGAGAAAAATTCTGTTGGTCACGATGAATCCGCTCTTTTTTTAAATGCTTTTTCTTTGCTCGCAGCGAGAAAGATTTTTTCCTTTTGAATGATTGGTGCTTTGCCACAGTTACATCATCAGGGCTGAAAAAAATTTCGCCAATAAGAAAATGAGGAAAATGCTTTTTGCCGAAGCCCGTATTTTAAACTATACTCTACAGTTAGTTTGTAATCCCTCTTCATCCCTTCCGTTCTTGTGATTCCTCTTTTTGCTCACGTTCCTGTTATTACTGGTATGGGAACTATTTCTGCTGGTGGAAAAAATGTCGAACAGTTGTGGCAAAGCGCTCTTCAAAGACGTGTTAAGGTCGAGCAATATAAACTTAAGAAGAGTCACATTAAGTTGCCAGTTTATCGAGCAGAGTTGCCGGAGCTTTCAAGCAAAGATCGATATCTGATACGACAAGCTGATCGAACCTCGCAACTTCTTTTGGCGGCTGCTCGTGAAGCTTGGGAAGCAGCTTTGCTCACAAAGGAGACTTATCCCAGTGACCGTATAGGCATCATCATTGGAAGTTCTCGTGGACCAACGAGTATTCAAGAAGAGCATCTTCTTTCTTCAGAGAAAAAACCAAGTTCAGCAGTTTATAGTACCTGTTCTTCTATGGCGGGCATTCTTGCCACGGCTTTTTCGATCGAAGGTCCTTCTTTTGCCGTAGCTTCTACCTGCACATCGGGAGCAACAGCTCTGGCCATGGGAAACCAACTTCTGCAATCCGACGTCGTTGATTTGGTCTTAGTTGGTGGAGTGGATGCACCCTTAACAGAGTCCATCTTAGAACAGTATGAGGCAGTGGGGATTCTTTCTAAGCAGCAAGATCCCTCAATGGCATTGCGCCCTTTCGATCGTGATCGTTCTGGAACATGCTTGGGAGAAGGGGCTGCCGTCATTATTTTAGAATCTGAAAAATTAGCACAACGACGTAAAGTGCCAATCCTTGGCAAACTCAATGCTGTCCTCTTGCAGGGTCATCCTGGTCGCCGAGCGAGTCTTGATTCACAAGGCACAGCTTTACAGCAAGTTTTAAAAAAATCGTTAAAACAATCAAATTTGGCTCCTAATCAGATCAGCTCTATCCATCTTCATGGAACAGCGACAAAACAAAATGATCTCATCGAAAGTCATGTTGTTCACACCATTTTTGGAAATGTCTTACAACAACCAATAACCTGGGCTAATAAATCGATCACAGGACATGTGCTGGGAGCTTCGCCCCTTTTCCAAGTCATTCTTGCTTTGAAAACAATGCAACATGCTTGGATCCCTCCCATCACAAATTGTGATCATCTTGATCCTGCCTGTAAACTTCGTATTAGTCATGGTGAGGCCATAAAATCAGCTTCTGTAGCCTGCCTTAATTCTGGATTTTGGGGTAATGTTTCCAGTATTGTGATTTCGGCATAAGATTGATTAAAATGGTTTTTGTGAAATTTCCCACTGCCTACATCATCAATCTTGATCGAGTCCCTGAACGCTGGGCGCATATGTCTAAAGCTTTTGTAGAACAAGGGATTCCTATTTGTCGGGTTTCAGCTATTGATGGTAATCAACTTACACTTCCTTGCGCAAATTTTGATGAAAAAAAATTTCGATGGTGCCATGGACGTGGCATCAATATTTATGAGGTTGCTTGTTACTTAAGTCACCTCAAAGCCATGCAGCTTTTTTTAGAAAGCAATGATGAAATCGCCATGATTTGTGAGGATGATCTTTTTTTGAAAACAGAAAGCAAAGAAGTCTTGGAAAAAGCATTAGCCTTTTCATCGCTTTGGAATATCCTCCGCTTAACAGGTCTTAGCGAAGGGAACGCATATCGCATTCAAGAACTCTCGCCTTCTTATTTTTTAACGCTGCATCTGGGGCGTTTGAAGGGTGCAGGAGCTTACTTAATTGACCGGAAAGCGGCTTCTATTCTTGTTCAAGAACTATTGCCAATGTGGCTTCCTTGGGATCATGCTATCGATCGTGAGTGGAACTTTGACTTAAAAGCACTCGCGATAGCTCCGTTTCCTATTTCGCAAACGGATGAAAAATTTGAGAGTGCCATTCAAAAAGCATCTCAAGCAAAACTCTCTTCGTTGCGGCGATATTTCACAACTTATCCTTATCAGATATTGAATGAATTTTCGCGATGGATTGCTCGAGGGAGTTATTTTTTAAGATTAATGTTCTTTTTGTTTCTTTCCGCTCGAAAGCCAGAGAGAAAATAAAATGAGAATCAGCGAGTAGCAGAGAGGCGACGTCCATTGTTCTCCGCTGAAAGCAATACCTAAAAAAGCACCGGTTGGAGGAACGAGGTAATTGCAGGTAGAAGCAAAGCTTGGTCCTGCGCGATTGATGAGGAGAACAAAAAGAGTGTAGACTAATCCTCCGCAAAAAATTCCAAGAGCGATCAAAGCAACAATGGCAGAGAGAGTTGGATGAAATGAGGTTATCAACCAAGGCTTGCTGATCCAACAAGCCCAAGGAAATATGGTCATCGTGGCTCCAATCAATATTCCTTGGGCTGAACGGATAGGGCCGAAGCGTCTTCCTAAACGTATTTTAATGAGAAGTATTGCAGTCGCAAAAAAGAGTGCTGAAGCCAGTACAGCTAAGATTGGGAGAATGAAAGAGATGCTTACTGTGGTAGAAAACATCTTAGCATTAAAGTTTGGTGTAACTAAAACAGCAACGCCCACAAAACCCAAAAAGATGGCACAGCCTTTCTTAAAGGTAATTTTTGATCCTGGCACAAAGAGCGCCTCCAAAATGGTTGCAAAAAGAGGAACGGTTCCAATAACAACAGCTACAACGCTACTTGCCACATATAACTGAGCCCAGGCAACCAGAACACAAGGAAGAGTTGCTTCCAGTAATCCAATGAGAAGAAAATCAGGAAGTGACTTCCAAAAAGAAGAAGGGGTTTTGGAAATAAGGGGCGGTTCTATGCGAGTTGCTAAAAGTAATGTTAAAAATAGGGAGCCAATGCCAATTCTTCCAGCTGCAATCGTTGTTGTCGAAAAACTGACTAAGGCAAATTTAGTTAAAATATATTGTGATCCCCAAATAAACCCCGCTCCGAAGAGGAGGAGGTAATTAGTAATAACAAAACGAGAAGACTTGGAAGTGCTCTTCATGATGTCAGAAAACTTAAGCTTTCTTTTTACTCGAAAGCCAAAGTGCTAGTAAAATTAAGGCGAGCGCACTGATGATATTTAACGTCATTTTTTCTCTGCTAAAAACAAAGCCTAGAAAAGCGCCAATTGGGGGAACAAGATAGTTGCACGTTGAAGCAAAGCTTGGGCCAGCACGATTAATCAGTTTGACATAAAGAATGTAGACAAAGCCTCCACAAAAAACACCGAGTAATATCAGCGTGAGGGATGAAGCAGGCAGAGGGTGAAAGGAAGTTATTGTCCAGGGTTTTGTAAACCAGAGCATCAACGGCAAGGCTGTGATGGCAGCACCTGTAAGAATTCCTTGAGCTGAGTGAACAGGGCCCAATCGAGATCCGAGGCGAATTTTGATAAGGAGCATTGTAATTGAAAAACAAAAAGCTGCAGTCAATACAGCTAAGACAGGCAAGAGTGGTAAGGAAGTTGCATGAGCAGTATCAAATATTTTTGAGAGGAGCGCTGTTGGTTCAACAAGAATGACAACACAAAAAAATCCAAGAAAAATTCCGAGAATATTAGTAGCTGAAATAGTATGATCTTTTACAAAAAATCGTTCCATGAATGTCGCAAACAAGGGAACAGTTCCAATTAAAATAGCAGTAACGCTGCTAGGAAGCTGATGTTGAGCCCATGCAACAAGAATGCAGGGAAGGGTAGCTTCTAGGAAACCAATGAGGATAAAATCTGGGAAAAACTTCCAAAAAGCTTGTTTTGCTTGTTGATCAGATTTTGATTTTTCTATGCCTGCAATAAGAAGCAATGTCAGCGTCATGACTCCAATTCCGATGCGACCAGCAGCAATCATCGAGGTAGAAAAACTTTCTAAAGCAATTTTGTTAAGCAGGTATTGCGATCCCCAAATAAGCCCGCATCCAAAGAGGAGGAGATAGTTAACGAGGGTGAAGGAAGTAGTTTTAGGACGAGGCATAAAGGATACTAACCGCAAAGAACAGAAAACGGAAAAGAAAAAAATAGCCCTTTCGGTTGATGCCCAAGATTGTTATTTTTGGAATCTTCATAACGGCCTCGAGCTCGATTTGCTGATCGTCCAACGATCAAAACGGATGGGGTTTGAGTTTAAGTTTTCTAAGACACTGCAGCTCACCCATTCGATGCTGCAAGTGATGAATTATCCGGGTTAAAAGCATTTTTAAGACATACTTATGACGAATGATTTTAGGGAAAAAATTGGCATGGGTATAAAAATGTCAATATGATTTGTTCCACAATGGCTTTGCTTTTAAGACGTCATGATAAATAGGACACTCAGGAACGTGTGCTCCAGGTAGGTAGCCAATACTCATCAAAAACTCACCGACAATTTCACCTCCAGTAAAGCGAAATGTTTTTTTAAAAAGTTTGACCCATTCTTCTTTTGTTTTGGGGTGATGAGCGTGAAGCCATTCTGCAAAAGAGCCATATTCTTTTTGAAGTTGCAGAATGGTTTTTGCATTTTCAATAGCGGCATTAATTTTTAACCGATTGCGAATAATGCCTACATCGCTGAGCAGTCTCTGTTTATCAGTCTCATCGTAAGATGCTATTTTTTTGATATTAAAATCGGCATAGGCTTTTCGAAAGTTAACCTCTTTTTTTAAAATGGTTTCCCAACTGAGGCCTGCTTGGTTGATTTCTAAAATAAGCCTTCCAAAGAGTTCATTGTCATCATGGAGAGGAAAGCCATACTGCGTGTCATGATATTTTCGATGGCACTCTTTTTGGGGATCGGTAATAGTGGTGATGAAGTTACAGTAGGACATCGGAATAGCATGGACTCTTCACTTCTTACTCTTTACCGCGTCTAGATGACAACTTCTTTTCTAAAAAAAATGGGATACACTTGGCTTCGCTGGCTTGCTATCCTTGTTCCGATCTCAGCAGCCATTGGATCTACATGTGCTTTTTTCCTTTGGAGTTTGAATATTGTTACGCAATGCCGTTTTGATCATCCATCCTTACTTTATTTTTTGCCGCTTGCTGGATTGGGAATGGGATTGATTTACCATCATATTGGGAAAAATGCCGAAGGGGGTAATAATCTTATTTTAGAAAAAATTCATCAAATGGGTGGTGGTGTGCCGCGACGAATGGCACCACTCATTTTGTTAGCAACGCTAGTGACTCATCTCTTTGGTGGTTCTGCAGGGAGAGAAGGTACAGCTGTGCAAATGGGAGGGAGTATGGCAAGTGCTTGGGGAGAAGCGCTGCAATTGCATCAAAAAGAAATGAGAATCCTCCTTATTAGTGGCATTGCAGCTGGATTTGGAGCTGTTTTCGGAACGCCTTTTGCCGGCGCTATTTTTTCAATAGAGGTTTTAATGGTTGGACATATTTACGACGAAGCTCTTTTGCCGGCTCTCATAGCGGCTATTGGGGGAGATTTTTTTTGTCGTATTTGGGGTGTTAAACACTTGATCTATGAGCTTCACACTGCGGTTTATCAAATGGAGAGAGGTGTGATGCACTTTGATTTTTTTCTGCTTTTAAAAACTATTCTCATTGGGATTGCAGCAGGATTGGTTAGTAGATTTTTTGTGAAAGCAGAACATGTCCTTCATGGCAGTTTAAAAAAAATGACTTCATACAAGCCTGTATGGCCACTCATTGGCGGAACGCTACTTATTGGATTAGTCTTTTTACTTGGGACAAAATCGTATCTTGGTTTAGGTGTATGGTCGCCCAATCCCAATGACATAACAATTGCTACCCTTTTTCACGGTGTTAATAAAGAGCAAGGAGCATGGTTTTGGAAACTTCTTTTTACGGCTATCACATTGGCAGCTGGTTTTAAAGGGGGAGAAGTGACCCCGCTCTTTTTTATTGGAGCTGCGCTTGGAAACCTTCTTGCTGTTGTCCTAGGAGGTCCTTCAGATCTTTTTACAGCACTTGGATTTGTAGCTCTCTTTGCCGGAGCTTCTAATACCCCCTTGGCCTGCACGATCATGGGAGCGGAAATTTTTGGAGCAGGACATCTATTTGAGATGGGGATTGTCTCTTTTGCTTCTTTTCTTTGTAGTAGTCGCCAAGGGATCTATCATGCGCAACATGTGAGTGGTTCTAAAAAATATAGAACCTTATTGAGGAGAAAAACTTTTTAAAAATATAACTCAATAAATAATTCCTTACACGCATTGGGGCTAGCTTAATTTTTCCAAGAGGAGTTGATTCAATTTAATCCCATTAAAGAAATTTTCCAGGAGCATATTTTCATTGGGAGAGTGCATGCCGCAATCAGGGTTAGCTAGGCCAACCAAGAGGGTATCAACGCCCAAGATTTTTTTAAACGCGGTAATGATTGGAATACTTGCTCCATCACGCAGTAAAAAAGGAGGCGTGCCAAAGGTTTCTTGAAGTGCTTCCTGAGCAGCTTTGCCGTCTTTGGATTGAGGATCAACAAAGCAAGCATCACCAGAATGACCCAAGATAATTTCGAGGGAAACGCCAGGAGGAAGTTGTTGGCGAAGATGTGTTGCAGCGAGTTCGAGGATTTTTTTAGGGTCTTGATCAGCAACAAGACGAAAGCTCAATTTAACAAAGGCTTCCTTGGGCAAAATCGTTTTGGTCCCTTCGCCTTGATAGCCACCACCGAATCCATTGACTTCAACTGTGGGGCGTGCCCCAATCCGTTCGAGCGTACTGAAGCCAGCTTCTCCAAAAAGCTCTGTAACACCAGCGAGTTCTTTGAGGGAGTCATCGCCTCCGGAGGCTTGTTCTAAGGATTTTGCAGCTTCTCGTTCCCATGGTTGAAGCGGTTGAACGGCTTCATAGAATCCTGGGATCAAAACATGTCCTTTCTCATCGTGGAGCGAAGCAATCAAGCGTGCTGCAACTGTAAGTGGATTAGCCACAGCTCCTCCAAATAAGCCGCTATGGAGGTCGTGAGATGGGCCACGGACAATAAATTCCATTGCTGCGACGCCACGCAGGGCATAGGTCATTGCAGGAAGATTGCCTGGAGCCATGCCAGTGTCGGAGACGAGAATTACATCAGGCTGTAATTCTGAGCGATGTTTTTCTAAAAAAGCTGATAAGTGTGGACTCCCGATTTCTTCTTCTCCTTCGATAAGGAAAATGACGTTTACGGGTAAATTTTCCTTTTTCTCAAGTTTTTGAGCTACTCCGAGAATATGAGCAAGTGTTGGTGCCTTATTATCGGAAGAACCACGAGCATAAATTTTCCCTTCTTTTTCGTCGATGCGTGGCTCAAAGGGGGATGATATCCATTCTTGGAGAGGATCAGATGGCTGCACATCGTAGTGGCCATAAATTAAAACAGTTCGTTTTTTTGGGTCATGAGCAGTTTTGGCTACGACAATCGGATGTCCTGATGTCTCATGAACTGTTGTTGTGAGCCCCATCTTTTTAAAAAGAGTTTCTAACCAAGTAGCACAGGCAATGACATCCTTCGCATGCTCGGGCTGTGTAGAAACACTTGGAAAACGGAGGTATTCGATGAGTGTGGAGATCGGGTCGAGTGAGCTAGACATGAGGGCAGGTTACAGGTTGAAGATTCTAGATTACAGGAAAAATTTTCATTTCTCTTTTGACGAAATGAATTGCGCCACTTAGCGTACCATGGTTCATGTATCTTCAGTCTCTCGAAATCATCGGCTTTAAATCGTTCGCAACAAAAACCACGCTGCAATTTCATCGTGGTGTTACTGCTGTTGTGGGTCCAAATGGCTGCGGCAAATCCAACATCCTTGATTCAATTCGTTGGGTGCTTGGTGAACAATCAGCCAAAGCGCTGCGTGGTGGTGAAATGGCAGATGTCATTTTTAGTGGAGCTGACACACGAGATCCACATAATATGGCCGAGGTCTCTTTGACTTTCGGTGATTGTGAAAAAGAATTAAAAGTACCTTGGAATGAACTCTGCATCACGCGACGGGTTTTTCGTGATGGAAAATCAGAATACTTGATGAATGGAACGCATTGTCGTCTCAAAGATATTCATCAACTTTTCATGGATACCGGCATTGGTCGCAGTGCATACTCTATCATGGAGCAAGGAAAGCTCGATCAGATTTTGAGCAGTCGCCCTGATGATCGGCGTGCTATTTTTGAAGAGGCTGCTGGCATTACAAAATTTAAGTCGCAGAAAAAAGAGGCTCTTCGCAAACTCGAATATACTGAAGCTAATTTGCTTCGTGTGACTGATATTATTAAAGAGGTCAAGCGTCAGATCGGTTCCTTGCAACGTCAAGCAGGAAAAGCACGACGTTATCAAGAGTTGATGAGTGATCTTCGTGTAATGGATACACACCTTTCTTATCGGACCTATCGGAATTTGGAAACGTCAATCCGGGAACTTGCAGAATCGATAGAACAAACTGGAGAATTACGTGCAGGACAAGAACAAGAGATTGCACGGCAAGAAGAGGCTTGTGCTAATGTCCGGCAACAACTTACGGAGATCGACCTTTTGATGGATCAAACGCGTGATGCCTTACAAACATTGCGAAACCGTATTTTTTCGGGAGAGAGTCGAATTGAAACACATCGTGAGCGCAAAGCCGAATTTGAAGCAATGGTAATTCGGGCTCAGGCTGACCGTGAAGCTTGTTTTACTCGTATTAGCGAACAAGAAAGAGAGATGAAGCAAACAGATGCTCAGCTTCATGAACTCCTAGAATTGTTGAGAGGAGAAGAGCAATTGTTGCAAGAAGGAAACGGACGATGCGCTAGAGCTCAGCAAGAACGCCGTGATGCTGAGCGTGCGATGGATACGCTGGCGCATCGATTACATGCTTTAGAAAATCGCTTGGCGGATCTTCGCGGAAAAGTTTCTGTTGCAGGAGGACGTCGTGATGCAAATGCTCAGCGCCTCCAAGAACTTCATTTGCAACAAAGCGGAATGGAAGAGACGCTGGCTGTTTTAAATCAGCGAGCTGCGGAAGCCACGGCTGCTTGTGTTCGAGCACAAGAAGAGTTGGCTTGTTCAAGAGGAGCTTTAGAAGCTGCTCAACAAAATTACGAAACAGCACAATTGGAACGACAAAAAACAGATCGAGATTGGAATGAGTTGAGTAAACGACTTGCTGAGCGGAATTCTAAACGAGAGATCCTTTGTCAATTAGAACGGGAGGGCGAAGGGCTAGGTGAAGGAACCCAAGCAATCTTGCGGGGATTAAATCGCCCTGATTTTTTCCAGGCAGGAATTTTGGGGACGTTGGCCTCTTTGATGGAGGTTTCTCAAGAAAACATTCCAGCCGTGGAAGCAGCTCTAGGAGCAGCAAGCCGTTCGGTTATTTTTAAAGATGGTGATGTTGCTGAGGCTGCCTTGCAAACATTGAAGGCTGGAGGAGAAGGTCGTGCTGTGGTTGCGACAGTTGATTGGCCTTACGAAGAACCTTCGTTTGGTGCACTTCCTACAGGTGGAATAGCATGGGCTGCAACACTCATCAAAGCTTCAGAACCGGTTCGCAAAGTTGTTGCTCGTGTTTTGGAAGGCGTTGTTATAGTCGAAAATTTAGAAACAGCTTTTCGCCTCAAGCGAGAGTACCCGATGTTGGCTTTTGCAACACGTGCTGGGGAATTTTTATCGCGTGATGGAATTGCCTATGGTGGAGGAGGGAGCGAGGGGGAAGTTTCTGCCTCGGCATTACTCCGACGTTCTCAAATTGCAGCGCTGGATCAGGAATTAGTTACCTTGCGTGAAGAAGAAGCACGTCTTGCAACTGCCAGAGATGCAGCAGCTGCAGCAGTTGAAG
Source organism: uncultured Chthoniobacter sp. (assembly GCA_964469825.1). Taxonomy (GTDB): domain Bacteria; phylum Verrucomicrobiota; class Verrucomicrobiia; order Chthoniobacterales; family UBA6821; genus CAIWMF01. The sequence goes on from CAYYAN010000003.1 coordinate 23,066, forward strand.
AAGCTTCAGGTCAACTCAAGCGGAAACGAGAAGAACTCCAACAAGCTCAGAGTATTCTTGCGACGGCTCAGGGAGACGATCGCTTAGCAGCTCGTGAATTTCAAGAAACAGGACGCCGTCAAGAATCTTTGGTAAAGGAAATTACCACGCTTGAGGCACAGCTAAAACAACTCGAAGAACAAAGTGCGACTGATCAAGCACAATTAGAGCAAGTAACTCAAGAGTTGAATGCTATTCGCGAAGAGCGCTCTGTAGCTCAATCGAAGATTGTTTCGCTACGTGAAGTAGAGAACGAAGCAACATCTGCTCTTTCTGAAGTCAAATTGCGAGTGGCCACTGAGCGTCAACGTCAACAAGCGCTGACCTTACAGCGGGGTCCTATCGAGTCGCGACTTCGTGAGCTTGCAGAGACCATTGCCGTTCGAGAGCGCGATCAACGTGATTATGAAGAAAAAATAAAAACTTTGACTCAAGAATCTCAAGATCTCACTGTTAGCCTCGGACATTGGAAAGAAGAACTTGTTGGCGTGGAGCAAGAGGTAGTACGATTGTCACATGAACGTGGAGGCCTGCAAGAGCAAGCTGAAACAATGGAACTAAACTTAAGAGGGCTTCGTAAAAATCTTTTGGAGCTCCAAGACAAACGTTCTCGTGAAGAAGTGAAAGTGACGGAGCTTCGCATGCGTTCAGAATCGATTTGTGATCATGTCTCCAGGCGTTATCAAGAAGACCTTTCGGTCTTTGAACCTGATCGTTACATGCTTCTCAAGGCTGTTACAACAAGAGTAGAAAAGAAACCTCGCGCTGGAGAAGAAACCGCAGAAAAACCTGGTTTAGAAAAGGAATCGTCGGAAGGATCGGGCCTTGTTTCTATAGAAGATATTCCTTGGGAGAATATCGAAGTCATTGTTGCCGAGTTAACCGAACGCATTGATTCTATGGGCCCTGTCAACCTTGAAGCAATTCAAGAGTTTGAAGAATTGGAACAGCGCTATCAATTTCTTGAGCAACAGAATACTGATTTGATTAATGCGAAGGCAGAACTGCTTGAAGTGATTTCACGGATTAACAAGACAACAAAAGAACTTTTTGCAACAACTTTTGAGCAAGTTCGTCTTAATTTTCAAGTCATGTTCACGGAACTTTTTGGCGGAGGAAAAGCCAACTTGCTACTCGTAGATGACACTGATCCGCTAGAGAGTGGCATTGAGATTATTGCGCGTCCTCCTGGAAAACAACTTCAGAGCATTTCACTTTTGAGCGGTGGTGAGCGAACAATGACAGCTGTAGCGCTTCTTTTTGCAATCTACATGGTCAAACCAAGTCCCTTCTGCGTGCTCGATGAAATGGATGCTCCGCTTGACGAATCAAATATCGGACGTTTCATCAAATTACTCGATCGTTTTGTTGACCAGAGTCAATTTTTTGTCATCACTCACAATAAGCGTACAATGTCACGAGCCGACACACTTTATGGAGTTACAATGGAAGAAAGAGGCGTGACGAAGCTTCTGAGTGTGAAGTTTCATGGAAAGGAAGAATTGAAATCTGCAGAAGCTGGGAGCGAAAAGCCTGTCTAGAAAAATTGACTTTTGAAAATAAAGTTTGATTTTTGTTGGAGGGGTGAAGCGATTACAGAAAAAAGGTAAAAGCTTCTTTTTATCGAGAGGAAAGCATCCGTATGAAAGCGAAAAATAAACGTGCCGTCACTGTGGTTGTAACTAACGATTATTTTCATCATGCAATGGTGCTGGGTCGCTCGATTAAGCATTTTGAACCGAAGAGTGACTTTGTTGTTTTTGTTTTAGGCTACGATGAGAATGATCCAGATTATTATCGAACTGGCTTTACGGTTTTAGATGCAAAATTATTAAATGAAAAAGAATGGAAGCGTTTTGTCTTTCAATACGATGGCTTGCAAGCAGTGTGTGCACTCAAACCGTTGGCCTTGCTTTATTTGTTAACGCAATATGAAAAAGTTATTTATCTTGATGCTGACATGAAGCTTTTTGGGCCGTTAGAGCACGCATGGAAGACGTTAGAAAGAGGAGACCTTTCTTTAACGCCTCATAGTTATCTTCCTATTAAAGATGATGGGTTAGGCCCAGCGCGAGTGACAATGCGGCTTGCAGGAATTTTTAATGCTGGTTATGTAGGCGTATCCAGGTCAGGAAGTCGCTTTCTAAAATGGTGGTGGGAGCAAACAAATTATCATTGTGTAGTGGCTCATGGCAGAGGTGTTTTCTTAGACCAAACTTATCTGAATGAAGCGACATACATGGTAGAGCATCTCGTGATCTTAAAAGACTATAGTTATAATGTTGCTTGTTGGAATCTGCACGAAAGAGGATTTAAAAAAACCAGCTCTAAAAAGTTTCCTTATCTTGTTAATGAAAAACCACTCATCTGTTTTCATTTTTCTAGTTATTTCAAATTGATCAAGGTGAGACCTCCGTTGTGTGGTGAAGAAATTTTTTATGAACTTTATGACAATTACAACAAGGAAGTAGCACACGAAAAAAACAAGTTTTTATCATCAGAAAAAAAATATCCTTTTAATGAGTTTGAAGATGGACAAATGATCAGTGCTTCGTGGCGAGAATTTATACGTCGTGGTGTTCCTGAATTAGAAAATGTACAAGATCCTTTTTTGTTAACGCGCTTTAAAAGAGCAGCTATCGAGGCTATCATGGTGAAACGGCCTGGGGATTATCAACCGAAGGTGGAGCGAGAAAATTTTTTTATGTTACCTTCTTTGGTGCCTTCTAAAGAGAAGGCAGCATGAGATCATCAAGCATATATAACGAATTTTCTGATTTTTATTACTGATTTTAGTATTACAAGCCATGAAAGCAAAAAAC
>CAYYAN010000004.1:0-19425 GCA_964469825.1 uncultured Chthoniobacter sp.
CATCCTCAAATTTTCAAGAGAGTTTAAAAAATCAGCATATGCGTGGCGAATGCCCGATTCCAAATCAAACTGAGGTCGCCAACCCGTTGCCATTAATTTATCACTATCCATCAGCTTCCGAGGAGTACCATCGGGTCGCGTCACATCCCACTCTAACTTGCCCTCAAATCCTGTGATCCGAGCAATGAGCTCAGCAAGTTCGCGAATCGTGACATCAGTTCCACTCCCAGCATTGATCCAGTCAGGAGGATTTTCCATAGCAAGCACTGTTAAGAGCGCTGAAGCAAGATCGTCTACGTGAAGGAATTCACGTCGGCTTTTTCCTGAGCCCCAAAGCGTCACCGAAGAAGCCTTCGACTGAACTGCCTCATGAAACCGACGCAAGAGGGCTGGGAGAACGTGTGAATTTTCCGGATGATAATTGTCACCAGGTCCATAGAGGTTCGTTGGCATCGCAGAATGAAAAAGAACTCCGTATTGTTGGCGATAAAACTGACAGAGCTTCAACCCTGCAATTTTTGCAATCGCATAGGCTTCATTTGTTGATTCCAAGGGTCCTGAGAGGAGGCATTCTTCCTTCATTGGCTGCGGGGCCTCACGTGGATAGATACAAGAACTTCCTAAAAAAAGAAGTCGCTTCACACCCTGTTGATAAGCTTCGTGAATGATATTATGAGCGCTTGCAAGATTTTCATGAATAAATTCTGCAGGATAGGTCGCGTTAGCATGAATGCCGCCAACACGTGCTGCAGCAACAATAACAACATCTGGTTTTTCTTTTTCAAAAAAAGATCGAACCGCAGCTTGCTCGCAAAGGTCAAGTTCAAGATGCGTCCGCAAAATGAGATTCTCATAACCTTGCGCACGCAAAGCTCGAACCAAGGCAGAACCGACCATGCCACGATGGCCTGCAACATAGATACGGGTTGATGTTGAAAAGGGTAAGGTGTTTTTAGAATTAGACATAAGGTGTGCCTCGAGCTGCATGCCAATAGCGAAGAATTCGAACCTGATTTTTTGAAATATTCACTCTGTACATTATTCTATAATTTCCAACAATTATTTCCCGCACAGTCATGTTTTTAATTTCAGGAACAACTCGTCCTATTTCTGGATGATGCTTTAGTATTTTGTGCTTCGAAAAAAGTTTTTCTCCAAAACGGTCAGCAGCTACAGAAGAATCTCTTGAGATATAATATTTAATACTTCGAAGATCAGACCAAGCCTCAGGAGAAACAATTACTCGAAAGTCCATGAATAATATTCTTTCTCCAACTCTTCGAGAGTAATGAATTCTCCTCGATCAATAGAGGCATCAGCCTCCTGAAGAGCTGCTATTAATTCTGGAGTATAGACTTCATTAGCTGTTTCTACCGGCTCTTTTTCTTTTGTTAACGTAGAATATTCAGTCATTATCATGCTCCGATCCTTATCAAAAACAAATTAAGACGTCAATTTGTTAGCGCTATTCTTACTCTGCTGCAGAACAATCTCTCGATGTGCCAACTCTTGCTCAGCTAAAACAAGGTCCGCCTCTGTCATAATTTTTACCAGCTCTTTAAACTTCACTTTCGGTTCCCAGCCGATTTGACGCTTGAGTTTAGCGGGATCTCCAATGAGCAGCTCGACTTCACTAGGACGCTCGTAACGGGCATCGTGGGCAACATATTTTTCCCAGTCAAGGTCAAGCAAGCTAAAACATTCTTCACAAAATTCCCGGATCGTATGCGTCTCTCCCGTTGCGCAGACATAATCATCTGGATTATCTTGCTGCAACATCATCCACATCACTTCCACATATTCTTTGGCATAACCCCAATCCCGCTTAGCATCAAGGTTTCCGAGGAAGAGCTTGTCTTGAAGTCCCATCTTAATGCGCGTCGCAGCGCGCGTAATCTTGCGTGTGACAAAAGTTTCACCACGCCGCGGACTTTCGTGATTGAACAAAATTCCATTGGAAGCATGCAACTTGTAGGCTTCACGATAATTTACTGTTAGCCAGTAAGCAAAAACCTTAGCGCATCCATAGGGAGAACGTGGATGAAATGGCGTTGTTTCACGCTGTGGGACTTCTTGCACCAATCCAAACATTTCAGAAGAAGAGGCTTGATAAAAACGGACATCTTGTGTGAGACCTGCCTCGCGAATAGCTTCTAACAAGCGAACTGTGCTGAGTCCCGTAACATCACCAGTGTACTCAGGAACATCAAATGAAACACGCACATGGCTCTGTGCTCCGAGATTATAGATTTCATCAGGCTTGAGCTCATAGAGCAACTTTACCATCTGTACTGAGTCAGCAAGATCACCATAGTGCAAAAAGAGTTTTGTCCCATTGATGTGAGGATCGTGATAAAGATGATCAATGCGATTTGTATTGAACGTTGATGAACGTCGAATAACTCCATGAACTTCATAGCCTTTTTGTAAGAGAAGCTCGGCAAGATAAGATCCATCTTGTCCTGTGATACCGGTAATAAGTGCTTTTTTCATAAAAAATTTTTTATTTTCATTCTCGTTTTTAGGATCATACAAATGCGCAGCTTTGGTTGCAAAAAAAGAACAAGCAGCGCAGACCAGCAGTTTATATCGAAATACCGAAGGACGCGAGCACCAAAGTAATGAAGTTCTGTCCCACAGCAGCACATTTGAGCAGACTCTGAGCCGACGAGGGGATTCGAACCCCTGACCTGCTGATTACGAATCAGCTGCACTACCACTGTGCTACGTCGGCAAACTTCGCCCAACAACAAAGCTTCTTAGAACCTGTATTCATGGTCACTGAGGCTAGCGAAGCACAAGGAGTCGACGGCGCACAGCGGCTGAGTGTATAGTTAATACTCGAGGAGGCGCACAATGCGACACAGCAATTTGCACCCTTCAGTAGATCATGAATACAGCCTCTTAGCCTCTGCGATAAGACATACCGATGTCAAGGAAAGCTTATCAGAAGATTGCTTTTTCTTAGCGTTGCTCTATCATTATTATCCGTTTATCATGAATCCCCCTAGCTTTATCCAACACTATCACCATAAAAAAAAGAGACCCTTCTCGTTCTTTGTTTTTCTTATATTCGGAGTTTTCTTTTTCTTCCAAACTATAGCTCTCTTTGCCACTCCTGTTGAGATGACCACCATCAATCCTGTTAAGGTCGCAGATGCTGGTAACCAGGGTGATCCTAACGCTTATGGCTGGGGTGCGATTGCATATGAATTTTGGGTCGGTAAAAACGATGTCACCGTAGAAGAGTATGCCGTTTTTCTCAATGCTGTGGCGCAAAAAGATCCACTCCATCTTTACGATGCCAGAATGTGGAGCGAACAATGGCCCTTAATTCAACGCTCAGGACCTGATGCTCAAGGAAATTTTCATTATCAAGCAAATAAAGCAACAAGCCGTTACCCCATTATTTTTATCAATTATAAAAATGCTCAACGTTATTGTAATTGGCTCGAAAACGGAAAACCGAACGGCACTGAAACAGCGAACACCACAGAAACAGGAACATATAATCTTCTCTCATCGAAAACCTCCATTGCTCCTGCAAAAAAGAAAGCCACCTTCCGCCTCCCAACAAACGAGGAATATCACAAAATCACCTATTACAAAGGAGGAAGTCTCAACGCTGGTTTTTATAAATATCCGACGCAAACAGACACGCTCCCTCAAAGCCACTCGATAGATCCTAACGGCATCCACAATCTCAATATTGGCTTGAGTTCTCAAGGAACGGATGGACGTAATTTTTTACAAAATATCGGTAACACCATCCATCTGCCTACCTTTCCTAATGAATCCTACGATGGCTCCAACCCCCATTCTGTCGGCTTCTACGGCACCCACGACGATGGAGGCAATATTGCCCAATGGACCAGCACAACGGATAGTTCCGGATCATTTCTTCTCGTCCGAGGTGCCGACTGGGATTATTGGGACCATAATACGAACATCTGGAATCCATTTTACTATGCCTCTTCAACAGCTTTTCGTGTTCAGGCTCCCAACGAAGCGGACGAACATGTTGGCTTCAGGGTGATAGCAATAGCACCAGAAAAAGAAACTCAAATTACGTCAACTCTTTCTCTCCCATCAACACCAGACCCTTCTCCTCCCTCCTCTCCTTCTCTAACACCCTCATCAACACCAGACTCTTCTCCCTCACCAACACCGAATTCGTCTTCCTCATCAACACCAGACTCTTCCTCCGCCTCACAAACACCAGATTCGTCAACAACTCTAACTCCACCACCGCCCCCAGAAGAAACACTCTCCCCAAAACCACCATCAACACCTTCTCTTATCGCACTACCCTCTCCTCACATCGTTGACCCAATTGCACCTGCCGACCTCCAACCAAACACCGAAGAATTCCTAGCAGCTAGAGCAGCTTATGTAGAAGCCAATAATAAGTATCATGATGCTAATGATGCTTACTTTGAAACTTACACATCATACAGAAAAGTACAGAGTTCCTATATCGATGTTTGTTTAAAACAAAAACAGCTTAGCGATCAAGGATTTCAAGTTACTCAAACAGAAGAGCAATCGAATGCTGATTTTGTTGCGCTTCAAAGCCAATATGAAACCCTGCAAAATAAAGGAAATGATCTTTGGTCCTCTCATTTAAAAACTATCAATGATTTACAGCAGGCTGCTGAAACACGAGATCAAGAAGAGCAGATCTATCTACAAGCGAAAGCAACATATTTGGATACAAGTTCTCAAATGGGACACATAGAAGATACGTATGACCAAAGTATTAACAACTACAATAAACAAATTGATCAATATATCGTAGTTGCTTATCCTTTTTTGAAAAGAGAAGCTGACTGGATGCAGGCTTTGACACAATATAAGGCCTCATTGTGGCAATTAGTCATAACGAACAAAAAGGATCAAACAGACGATGAAAAAAATTATTTTTACGGTTCTCAAGCATGGCTACAACAAGAACAGCCGCTCTATGATCAAGAGAAAATGGAGTTTGAAAAAGTAGAAAATACTTTTATTACGTCTTAAAAACAAATAATGGCAACTCTTCTTCAAGCTACTTTAAAAAAACTTAACATCCTATTAAAGAAACATTTTTTTCTGGGAATTTACTTTATCACCTTTGCTGGTTTTTTAGAGTTTTGGCAATGGCGGCTCACGCATGTTTTCTTATTTTCATCGATAATTACTTTTATTTTATTAAGCGGGATATGTCTCCTTTATGCTCGCTTCTTTCTCTCGAGGACAGCTCTTCCCTTAAAAATAAAAGAACAATTAACACTACAACTTCTTTTTGGGTTTTTTATTGTTAATACTTTGCTTTTTATTTTAACGATAACAACACCACTTCGAATCGTCACAAGTTTTGAAATTCTTATCGGTTGTGGTTTGTTCCTGGCGTTCTTGATTCCTAAAAAAAATACTGGTCTTCTTGTAGAACCTACCACTAACAAGGAAGAGAATCAGTTGCCAGCGCTTCTATGCCTCTTCATAAGCGGACTAGGGGCTACTCTATGGTGTCGAGATGCGTTGAGCTTTCCTATCAATAATGGCCAAGTTTTATTTTTCCCAATATGGCAAGATGCTTTTAGTCATGCACGCCTGATTAGCGCGTTCGCGCAACAAGACGGATATCACTCTCTTTCTAATACCAATATGGCTGACACTCCACTGAGGCTTTATCATTACGCCCCTTATATGATGTCATCTGTTGTATCATCTTTAACCGGCCTTAGCGCTTATCATGTTTTTGCCAGTTTGATGATTCCTTTAGGCATTTTTCTTACAGGTTTAGCGGCTTTTTCTTTAGTAACAACGTTCTGGGGCACATGGACAGGCTTAGCGGCAACCGTTGCTATTGTACTGCTACCAGATGCTTATCAACAAGGTTTTCAAAATAAATTTCTCAGTTATTATTTTTTGCAACAAGTCGGACCTGCTGGCTTGTATGGGACTGCTTGTGTGGCCCTGACCTGGATTTTTATTTTAGAGGGATGTAGATCGAAAAAAATTTCCTTAATCGCTCTAGGATATATTTTTCTAGCCATCACGCTCTGTTATAAAGCTCACCTCTTTGTTGCAAATGCGTATCTTGTGTTAATCTATCCCTGTTTTTTCTTTCTCGAGTGTCGTACTCGCTGGCGTCTCTTGATAGCATTTTTGTTAACCCTACTTTTTTGTAGCGTCATTGTTGTTTCTCAACATTCTTCTTCCATTCCCATCATTCGACTTGACGGAAGTTCCTTGCATGCTTATGCAACGATGCTTAGCAATTATACAAATCCAGGAAAGTTACATGATTTTCTATTAGAAAAACTAGTGACACATCCCTTCCTAACCCCATGGTATCAAATCGAAGCGGGCATGATGATTTTCTTTTGCACGTTAGGAGTCTGGGGTCCCCTTTGGATCATGACAACTTTTTGTCTAGGCCATAAGATAGAAAAGGCAATATTGATATTTCCATTAGTCATTGTCCTTAACTACCTCTTGATGTCTCTCGGTCTTGCTTTTGATACGAGACATCTTGGCATGCCTGAAGAATTGGTTCATCGTCCGTTTGTCTGGGCTTATTTTGCAGTAACTGCGTGGACAGCTGGCGGGCTTTATTTTGTATTTTTTGACAATCAATTTCCTAAGACTCTCCTTACTCGAATGATTTATTTATTCATTTTATTAGGAAGCTTGACGATTCCATTCTTTTTTGCACATGGCCTTCAGAGCATGCCTGCTTGGGGCAAAACACTAACATCAAATGCTGTGCCAGTAGATATGATGAAGGCCATGGATTACATTCGAGGCCATAGTTCTCCTTGGATAGTGCTCCAAGACTCAGAAGGAGATCCCTGTTTTATAGTCACTGGCTTAACTGAGCGCCAAGCTTATGCGATCAGCCATTCTGAATTGAATGTCAATGTATCGCCCGCTCTTACAACAAGAATAGAAGAGCTAGAAGTTTTTAAAAAAATGACAACAGAAAAAGAGCTTCTTTCCTTTCTCCAAAAGCATTCTATGGAATGGTACCTCCTACGTCCTGAAACTCATGTTGATTGGCCAGACTCTTTCAAAAATAAAATTACTTTTGCGAGCGGCGGTTATCGCGTCTATCACTGGCCTCATCATTAAAAATGATCCCCCATTTAGGAAACTTTCATTGGAGAAGAGACAATAATCTTATCAATTGATTTCAATTTTGATTGTCTCCATCGACCAACGTTATAGTGTATTAAATTAAGAAGGGTTCGTTAGAAGCGCAGAAACAGAAGTTTTTTCTTAGAACAAGACCGAAGATTTTACGCTATCTTAAGATAACATAAAATCTAAGAACGTAGTTCTAGGAAAAAGAACCAAGCTTATAGCGTGCCTTTATCAATTTAATACACTATAATGTAAGCTTCTTTCTCCAGGCCTCAAAACCATGTCTCAAAAAATTCCTGATTCTATTTTTAGCGATTATGCCAGTCATCTTTCTGCGTCGTTAGCGCGATTTGATTGGCACCCTGTCGCTTTGTTGGCGAAAGAACTCAAAAAGATATGGCATTCTAAACACCACCTCTTTATTTGTGGCAATGGAGGAAGCGCTGCTAATGCACTACATCTAGCAACTGATTTTATTTATGGTATTGGAAAAGGAATTCGTCCTGGCCTCAATGTTCATGCTTTGACTTCTAACCCAGCCGTCATGACTTGTCTGGGAAATGACACTTCCTATGATCAAATTTTTTCTTGTCAGCTAGAGGCCCTTGGCAACCCCGGAGACCTTTTGATCGTGCTCTCGGGAAGTGGTAACTCGCCTAACATTTTGCATATTCTTGAAAAAGCCAAATCTCTTGAAATCAAAACTTGGGCTATTCTCGGCTTCTCTGGTGGAAAAGCAAAAACCTTAGCGGATCATGTTATTCATTTTCCCGTCGACGACATGCAACTTTCTGAGGATTTCCAGATGATCGTTGGCCATATGCTTATGAAAGCCCTCTCACAACATCACTCCCATGCCTAAACCATTTGAAAAAATCGTCGTCATCGGAAGCAATTCCTTTTCTGGAAGTCATTTTGTTAAACATTGTTTGACTCAAGGTTTGCAAGTGCTCGGCATGAGCCGCTCTGAAGAGCCTATCATCCCTTTCTTGCCTTATCGCTGGAAAGAAAAAACTCCTTCAGGCTTTTCTTTTGAACAACTCGATCTCAATCGCGATACCGATAGAATCATCACAGCTATTCGCAAATATGAACCCGACTATGTTGTCAACTTTGCAGCACAAGGCATGGTTGCTGAAAGCTGGCTTCATCCAGAGCATTGGTATCAGACGAATGTGATGGGCAATGTCAAACTTCATGACCAATTGCGTCATTGCTCCTTTCTAAAAAAATATGTTCATGTTTCGACCCCTGAGGTTTACGGAACGTGTCAGGGAAATGTGTTAGAGAGAGCGCCGTTTAATCCCAGTACTCCCTATGCGGCATCAAGAGCGGCATGCGAACTACATCTCAATACCTTTTTCAAAAACTATCACTTCCCTGTCGTGTTCACACGTGCTGCTAATGTTTATGGCCCTGGCCAACAACTTTATCGGATCATTCCTCGCACGATCCTCTCCATTTTGTTAGGAAAAAAAATTCCACTTCATGGCGGAGGACATTCGGTACGAGCCTTTATTCACATTGATGATGTGGCCACTGGCACCTTGGCTGTCACTCGAAAAGGAACGCCAGGAGAAGGTTATCATCTCTCAACTGACCGCTTCATTTCTATTCGTGAATTAGTAAACATGATTTGTGATCGGATGCAGGTTCCTTTCGAAAAAGTGGTTGAGATTGTTAACGACCGCCCCGGAAAAGATGCCGCCTATCTTCTTGATAGCACCAAAAGCCAGCGTGAATTCAACTGGCATCCTAACATCTTGCTAGAACAAGGCATTGATGAAGTTATTGCATGGGCTCAAAAGCATTTGCCTGCTCTCAAGGATCAACCACTAGAATATCGTCACAAGGAATAATCATGTCTTCTCACAAAATCATTCCTTTTGAAACAGCTTCCACGCTCTTCACGCGCCTGCGTCAGAAAGGTCACAAAATTGTCCAATGCCACGGGACCTTTGACCTTGTTCATCCAGGCCATATCTATCATTTGGAAGAAGCTCGTGAACTAGGGGATCTTTTAGTGATTACGATTACAGGAGAAAACCATGTCAACAAAGGCCCCGGTCGCCCTTATTTTAACGACACACTTCGAGCTAGAAGTTTAGCGGCACTAGAATCAGTTGATTATGTTGTCGTGATTCCTTTCCCTGCGGCTGTCGAAGCGATTGAATGTGTTAAACCTCACATTTACTGCAAAGGTACCGAATATGAATCAGCTGATACCGACGTGACAGGGAACATTCATGATGACATCACCACTGTTCAAAAATGTGGTGGAGAAGTTCACTACATTGGTTCCGTTGTCTTCAGCTCTAGCAAGCTCATTAATGAACATTTCGATCATATTCCAACTGAAGTCAAAAAATATTGCCATGCTCTGGCCTCCGAATGTTCTCCTGATGCCTTTCGCGCTATCATAGAAAATTTTTCTCAACTCCGCGTCCTGGTCATCGGAGATATTATCATTGATCGTTACTCCTATGTTAAAGTTCAAGGCCTCACCTCAAAGAATCGCATTCTTTCTGGTCGTTTTATCAATCAAGAAATACAAGCAGGCGGAGCTTTAGCCATTCAGCGTCATATTGCTCAATTCACAAAACAGGTCGACCTCATTGGCCTTCTTGGCCAAGAGCCATGGGTTGACAAATTTCTGTATTCTTATCTCCCTCAAGAGCATGATTTATGCCTCCGCGATAAAAACTTCACCACAATTGTCAAACAGCGATTTGTCGAACCCATGTGCGAGGGAAAAGAATTGAGCAAGCTTTTTTCCGTCAATTATATTGATCCCAACCCACCTGAAGAGGATCTTGTAGAGCGCATCTTAGAACGGCTGGAAGATTTAATCCCCAAGTATGATCTGATCGTTGTTGCTGATTTTGGTCATGGCATCATGAGCGACCGAGTACGACGTTTAGTAGAATCCAAGGCCAACTTCATGGCGCTTAACTGCCAAACCAACTCGAACAACCACGGTTTCAATATCATTTCTCATCAATACAGGCGCGCCGACTGCTTCTCACTGGATCAACAGGAGTTGCTGCTTTCTTGCGCTCAACAGCATGTTGATTTTGGGAAAGAACTTGAAAAACTTAAAAAGAAACTTGGCGCCACTTACGCCTGGCTCACACGAGGCAGCATTGAGACGATTGGCCTCAAATCGCACGAACCTCCCAGTATCATCACTCCTTTTGAAAACAGAGTCGTTGATACAGTCGGCGCAGGCGATGCCTTCTACGCTGTTACAGCCTTAGCAGCTTGCCAAAAACTTTCTTCCCAACTCACCACATTCATTGGCCAGCTCGCTGGTGCGCAAGCCGTCCGTATTGTTGGAAATAGTACCCCCATTTCTAAAGCCGGGCTCTTAAAAGCTGGCATGGCCTTATTAAATTTTTAATATACCTTAACACTTCATGAACATTCTTCTCACAGGTGGCTGCGGCTACATCGGCACAAGCTTAACACAACAACTTTTGGATGACGGTCACACGGTGCGCGTCGTCGACATCCAATGGTTCGGCAATTATCTCCAACCACATTCTCGCCTTTCTATTGTCCAAGATGACATCCGCAACGCCGCTTCATGGGATCTCAAAGGAATTGACGTCGTTCTTCATTTGGCAAACGTTGCCAACGATCCCTGCAGTGACCTCAATTCTAAACTGAATTGGGAGGTGAATGTCCTTGCTAGCATGTTTCTTGTTGAGCGAGCCATTGCAGATGGCGTCAAACAATTTGTCTTTGCCAGTTCTGGCAGCGTCTATGGTGTTAAAGAAGAGCCCGAAGTCACGGAAGAACTTTCGCTTGTTCCTATTTCTGACTACAACAAAACAAAAATGATCAGCGAACGTGTTCTCTTGAGTTATAGAGATCGTATCTGCGTTCAATGCGTTCGTCCAGCAACCGTCTGTGGGTATTCCCCACGTATGCGCCTCGATCTCTCCGTAAACATGCTGACCTTGCAAGCACTCGCTCATGGAAAAATCACCGTCTTTGGTGGCGACCAAACACGTCCCAACATCCATTTGAAAGATATGATTCGCGTCTATCAGCACTTCTTGAAAAAAGGGACAAGCCTGGATGGAATTTTTAACGCCGGTTTTGAAAATATTTCGATCCTTGATATTGCAAATCGCGTGACCAAACACATTCCAGCAGAAATCGTCGTCACCCCATCCAACGACCCTCGTTCTTATCGCCTCTCCTCTCAAAAGCTCTTAAATACAGGATTTGAGCCAAAATATGGTGTGGAAGATGCTATCTTAGAGTTGATGACTGCGTATCAAAAAGGGAACCTCCAAATGGAAGATCGTTGGTTCAATATTAAAACCATGTTGAAAATTTCTAACTTGAATTAAAAATTTTTGAAAACCGTCGCCGCTATTCTCATTGCTCAAAAAGAACCTCTCGAACTTGATGAGGTCGAAATTCCTGTTCTTCGCTACGGCCAAGTGCTTGTGGAGATGAACGTCTCTCGCATCTGCGGATCACAAATTGGTGAAATTAATGGTGTTAAAGGCCTTGATCGCTATCTACCACATCTTCTTGGCCACGAAGGAGGTGGCACTGTTCTTGAAGTGGGGCCTGAAGTACGCCATCTCAAAAGAGGAGATCGTGTTGTCGCTCACTGGCGACCTGGAAGCGGCATTGAAGCAGGTGGTAGCGTCTATCATCGAGGCTCTCAAAAAATCAACGCGGGCAACATCACGACCTTTCAAAAATATGCCATCATTTCTGAAAATCGTCTTACAGCTGTTCCACAAAAAACAGATTTTGAAATTTGCGCTCTTTTAGCAGATACTCTTACTACAGGTTTTGGCGTCATTAATAATGATGCCAATGTTCATGTTGGAGAATCAGTCGTGATCATTGGATGTGGGGGCATTGGTCTCGGCGCCGTGCTAGGAGCTAGACTAGCAGGAGCTCATCCGATCATCGCTGTTGATCTCCACGATCACAAACTTGAAAAAGCTGTTGCTTATGGCGCTACTCATACGATCAACTCTTCAAAACTCGACTTTGTAGAGGTTGTTCATTCTATCTTAGGTGGCCCTGCTGATGTCGTGATCGATGGCACAGGATTACCCACTATTTTAGAGAAAGCCTACGCCCTCACCTCACCACAAGGACGCTGTGTTATCATTGGCGTAATGCATCATGAACAAAAACTTTCCCTCAACACACTACCCCTTCATTTCGGCAAACACCTCTTTGGATCTCACGGTGGAAGCAGCAAGCCTGCTCGTGATATCCCTCGCCAACTCCGCATGATGGCAGCGGGACTTTTTGATCCAACTGGATTTGTTTCTCACCGCTTCTCACTTGAAGAAATAAATGAAGGAATTGCTAAAATGCAATCCGGTGAAGTTATTCACGGCATGATTCATTTTTAGAACGATGGACTTATTAAAAACTTTTGCCCAGATTCTCCGCATTCGCATGGTCGAAGAAAAAATCGCGGAGCGCTATGCTGAACAGCAAATGCGTTGCCCTGTTCATTTAAGCATTGGCCAAGAAGCCGTTGCCGTCGGAGCTTGCGCTGCAATAACTCCCGATGACTACGCCATGAGCGGCCATCGTTCTCATGCGCACTACCTTGCTAAAGGGGGCTCATTAAAAAAAATGATCGCTGAAATTTATGGAAAAGCTGATGGTTGCTGTGCTGGCAGGGGAGGATCGATGCATCTTATCGATCGAAGCGTTGGCTTTTTGGGAGCTGTTCCTATTGTTAGCAGTACCATTCCCATTGCGGTTGGCACCGCGCTTAGCTCCCAACTCGAAAAGAGCAATCGAGTCACTTTGGCCTTTTTTGGAGAAGGAGCAACCGAAGAGGGCGTCTTTCATGAAAGCATGAATTTTGCGTCCTTGAGAAAACTTCCCGTGATTTTTGTTTGTGAAAATAATTTTTTCTCCGTCTATACAATGATGTCACCACGACAGCCAGCGCACCGTGAAGTCTCCCAACAAGCCTTGGGACATGGCGTCGAAGCCCATCAAGGCGATGGCAATAATGTTGAAGAAGTCCATCACCTTGTGAGCACTGCTGTTAAGAAAGCCCGCGCTGGCGAGGGACCAACTTTTTTAGAATTTAAAACTTACCGTTGGCGAGAACATTGCGGTCCGAACTACGACGATCATCTCGACTATCGCCCCGCTGGAGAATTTGAACAATGGAAAAAAAATTGCCCAATCGATCGTCTTCGCACTCGTCTTATCAGTGAGGGACTTTTAACCGACGCGACAATGAAAACTCTTTCTCAAAATATTGCCACTGAAATTGACGATGCTTTTGTTGCTGCAGCAGCTAGCCCTTTTCCTGAAACATTCACCATGTCCCAAGGACTTTTTGCAAATTAAAACATGAGTCGTATTTTAAAATATTGTGACGCTATTCGCGAAGCGCTTGATGTTTCGTTAGGGCGAGACTCTTCTGTCTATTTGATGGGACTGGGTGTTCCTGATCCGAAAGGAATTTTTGGAACTACCTCGGGACTTCAGGAAAAATATGGCTCCGAGCGTGTCTTTGATATTCCTATTTCCGAAAATGGAATGACTGGCATTGCCATTGGTTCTGCAATTACTGGAAAACGTCCCATCTTAACACATCAACGTTTAGATTTTGCATTGCTCGCAATAGAACAAATGGTCAACCAAGCTGCTAAATGGCACTACATGTTTGGCGGACAAGTTTCCGTTCCTGCTGTTTTCCGCATGATCCTGGGACGCGGCTGGGGACAAGGACCTCAGCATTCGCAAGCACTTCACGCTTGGTTCGCACACATTCCAGGATTGAAAGTGGTCATGCCAACAACGCCTCATGATGCGAAGGGAATGCTAATTGCTTCGATCGAAGATAATAACCCTGTCATCTTTTTAGAACATCGTTGGCTCCACAATATTTCTGGAATTGTTCCTGAAGGACATTACTCCGTCCCTATAGGACCAGTGCGAATAGCACGCGAAGGCAAAGATGTTACGATTGTTGCAACATCAACAATGGTGCTTGAGGCATTGCGCGCTGCTGAGATTTTGGAAATTCAAAATATCTCAACTGAAGTCATCGATCTCCGCACAATCAACCCACTGGATAGAGAAAGCATCGAACACTCTGTTAGAAAAACAGGACGTCTCATTGTTGCTGATATTGGACATTATTCCTTTGGCATCAGTGGAGAAATTATCAGTGGATTAATTGAAAAAGATCTTTCTATTTTTAAAGCACCGCCCGTTCGCATTGCCCTTCCCGATATTCCAACACCAACAAGTCACGCTTTAGCAAAAAACTATTATCCACGTTTTCCTCAACTTGTTGTAGCTGCTCTGCAACAATGCGGCATCGCTTCCTTAGAAAGTGAATTTGAAGACAAGAACATTCAATGGACAGATGTTCCTGATCCTTCTTTTACTGGCCCTTTTTAAAATATTTTATGGAGATCAACCTTCTTGACTTATTACCTCAAACTAAACGCAATCTCAAAGCACGCGCAGCAGAAAAAACACCAGCCGATCGCTTGATAGCAAAACACTTCGATCGTGATTTTTTTGATGGCGATCGTCGTCATGGCTATGGCGGTTATCGCTATGATGGACGCTGGCTCCCTGTTGCCAAGAGAATCATCGAGCATTATCAACTTCCACCCGATGCTCGCATTCTCGATGTTGGAGCTGCCAAAGGTTTTCTTATGCACGACTTTCTTGTTCACCTTCCTCAAGCTACAGTCAGAGGCATCGATGTCTCCGAATATGCTAAAGAAAATGCTTATGGAAATATGGAACCTCTCATTGACATTGGCTCTGGAGAATCACTCCCCTATCCTGACAAGAGTTTTGATTTAGTCATTTCTATCAACAGCATTCACAATCTTCCGCTCGAGCGTTGCAAGAAAGCGCTTCAAGAAATGGAGCGAGTAAGTCGCGCTCACAAATTTGTAACTCTCGATGCCTGGCGCAATGAAGAAGAACATCAAGCGCTCCTCGATTGGATTCTTACTGCAGAAACCTACATGTCCGTTAATAATTGGGTTCAGCTGTTTAAAAAAATAGGTTACACTGGCGACTACTGGTGGTTTATTCCGTAATGTTTTTCATTTGTTGCAACTCTCATGTCTAAAAAATGCTATATCATTATTTCAATATCGAGTGATATTGGCTTTGCCTTAGCAAAAAAATTACTTGCTCAAGGAAATCGTGTCATCGGAACCTATCGTACTCACAATCAAAAACTAACAGAAATTGAAAGACAAGGAGCAACTCTGTATCCTTGGGATGCCTCTATATCAGGATCCAGCCGTTTTATTCATTCTTTAAAAGAAACTGGCATTTTATGGAATGGGCTAATCATTTGCCACGGCACATTAAATCCTATTGGAAATTTTGCGAATCTTTCTTTTCCAGAATGGTCACAATCAATCACCATTAATTTTTTATCTTCACTCGAAGTCCTGCATCAACTTCTTCCTCTCAGAAATCAACAAACTCTAAACGGACCATCCGTTTTATTTTTTGCAGGCGGAGGAACAAATAGCGCTCCTAAAGGACATTCTGCTTATGTTGTTTCAAAAATTGCTTTGATCAAAATGTGCGAGTTGCTCCAAGAGGAAATTTCAGACACACGCTTTTCAATTTTAGGTCCCGGTTGGGTTAAAACTAAAATTCATCAAGAAACATTGAAAGCGGGGCCAATTCAAGCTGGCAGCTCTTTTATTAAAACAAAAGAAATGCTCTCTAGCGCACATCAAACTTGGGTTCCTTTGGAAAAAGTTATTGATTGCTGCCTCTGGACTCTTCATTCTCCAGTAGTTGGAGGAAGAAATATCAGTATAGAACATGACGCGTGGACATCTCTCAAACTAGAAACAGCTTTGAGAAAAGACCAAAATCTTTTTAAGCTACGTCGTTATGGAAATGATATTTCTCAAAGATTAAAAAAAGAAACTTGTGAAACTTTCTGATTACGTCATTCAATTTCTAGCTGAAAAAGGAGTTACTCATTTTTTTGGCATGTCAGGAGGTGCTGCAGTTCATCTTTTTGATTCTATTGGTAAAAATCCTGCTACACATTATGTATGTGTTCAACATGAACAATCTGCTTCAATTGGCGCAGATGGTTATGCAAGAACAACTGGAAAAATTGGCGTTGCAATTACTACCAGCGGGCCAGGAGCAACTAATCTCATTACTGGAGTCTGCAGCTCCTATTACGACTCAATTCCTACTTTAATGATCACCGGACAAGTTGCGACTAGTCGCCTTAAAGGTTTATTAAAAGTACGACAAATTGGGTTTCAAGAAACAGATGTTATTTCCATTTATCAAACGGTTACTAAATACGCCTATCAAATCCAAGATCCTAATACAATCCGCTACCATTTGGAAAAAGCTTACTATATAGCTTTTGAAGGAAGACCTGGCCCTGTACTACTAGACATTCCTGATGATTTGCAACGTTGCAATATCAATCCTCAAGCAATGACAGGATTTATTCCTGAGCCTCTCATTCTCCAAAAAAGTGATTCTGTTACAACAGCTATACAACAAACACTAGAAGAGATAGCTAAAGCTAAACGTCCTATCCTTATTCTAGGTGCTGGACTTAAAACTCCTCTCATTCCTCAAAAAGAAATCTTATGTTTCGTTGAAAAACTCCGCATTCCAGTATTACTAACATGGGCGGCCATAGATCTCCTCCCCAATTTACATCCTTTGTGTGTTGGGCCTTTCGGAGTCTACGGTCCACGCCCTGGAAATTTTGCTGTTCAAAACAGTGATTTTATTCTCTGCATAGGATCGCGCCTTTCTCAAAATTTAACTGGAGGGATATTGAGTTCTTTTGCTAGAGAAGCTAAAATTACTATGGTTGATATAGATGTCTCAGAAATGGATAAGTTTGAAAATAGAGGTATTCATATTGCTCAAAAAATTCAATGCACAGCTGCTGATTTCATAAAAAAAGCAAACGCTTCTACCACATTCGTATTTTATAAAAACCACCACTACTGGCTTGAAAAAATTTCCTTTTGGAAAAAGGAGTTTTTACTTCCTTCAACACTTCCAAAACCAAAAAATTTACCTTGTGTTAATGCTTATGAGTTTGTCAAAAAACTTACAAATATCGCTCCCGAACATGAATTGATCTTTGTTGATACAGGCGGCAATCTGACTTGGACGTGTAATGCTTGGAAAACTAAAAAAGAGCAGCGAGTTCACTCCGCCTGGAATAATACTCCAATGGGTTATTCTCTTCCTGCTGCCATAGGCGCCTCTTTTGGAAATAAAACCACTCCAATAACTTGTATTATTGGTGATGGAGGCCTAATGATCTGCTTAAGTGAACTGGCAACGATTGTTTACCACCAACTTCCTATTCGGATTTTTCTTTTTAATAACCACGGCCACGGAATTCAAAAGCAGACTTTGGAAACATGGCTAGAAGCAAGATATGAAGGCGTTCATCCGGATTCAGGTCTTGCTTTCCCTAATTTTGTAGCGCTAGCTAAAGCTTTTGATCTTCCAACAATAACGATTAACAAGAAAGAGATGATGGAACAACAGCTCCGCGAAGCTTACGAGTTTATAGGGCCCGTCTTTGTCAATGTAGAGATTGATCCAGATCAAAAACTTTATCCCGTCTTGAAGTATGGAGCGGCTTTAGAAAATCAACTTCCTTTACTCAAAAAAGAAATTTTAGAGCGTGAAATGATTATAAAAAAATTTCCTACTTCTATCTGATAATTACTTCCACCAACATGAATTTATGACATCTCAAACAATATGGAATGATATTTTTACTTTTATCAACAACAACTTTAATCAACTAACATATCAATCAGAAAAGTATGATGCTCTTACAAAAAAAGTGAAGCTACTGGTAGAACAATCTCATTTTTCTTCTTCTGAAAAAATTCCTGTCGATTTTCATCCGTTTGGAAAAGTTATACTTCCTTTTCACAAAATGGGAGCTATTACAACTCTCGATCTCTTTGGCATCGATGAGCTCATTATCTTTGCATTCTACTGGCAAAATCGTCATCATTATCATCGCGCAGCTGATATTGGAGCCAATATGGGAATTCACAGTATCTTAATGGATAAATGTGGGTGGCAAGTAACAGCTTTTGAGCCAGACCCAAATCATGCGCAACGTTTACAAGCACATCTTGAGTGGAACAAAAGCAGTAAAGTAACATTTATAGAAGCTGCTGTTTCAAAAGAATCAGGGACCATGAATTTCGTACGAGTCTTGGGTAACACGACAAGTAATCACCTTGTTGGAGCCAAAGATAATGCCTATGGAAAATTGGAAGTCTTCCCAGTAAAAGTTGTTTCAATTAAGGAAATCATGAACAATGTTGATTTTATAAAAATGGATGCTGAAGGTCAGGAAAAAGCTATCATTCTTGCAACGACTCAAGACGATTGGCGTTCCACTGATATGATTCTTGAAATAGGTTCTTCTGAAAATGCATTAGCTATTTTCAATCATTTACAGCAATTAAAATTACATGCCTTCGCTCAAAAAATAGGTTGGCAAGAGGTCAAAAATCTAAAAGATCTCCCCAAGCATTATAAAGAAGGAAGCATATTTATAACTTGCAACTCTTTCATGCCATTAACATCAAAATAAAATAATGCTTAAAGTTTTTGCAATTGTAATACTTTCCACGATTTTAGTTGTGCTCATTCAAGCTATTGTTTGGAGATTTTCATGGTGGCAACCAAGCTTGCGCACACTTCTTGTTATATTAATCTTTTCCCCCATCGCAGTATTTTTAGCAATCCGAATATTGATACCTCCTCTTATTTTCTTTTCCTACCTGGATGGAGGTTTCGCAATTTTTTATTATACTGCCATTTCTCTTTGTTATCTCATTACCTATACTGGAATCGAAAACGATAGCCCAACATTAAGTTTACTCTTGCATTTAAATAGGCATCCAGGGATGAACAAAGAAGATCTTTCTTCTTTTTTAAATAAACATGATGTTGTTACAAAGCGCTTAGATTCTATGATCCAGAGCGGTTTCCTTATTCAAAAAAATGAAACTCTTCAATTACCAAAAAAACCGTTTTTAGTGTTTCGAATAATTCTGTGGTATCGCAAATCAGTATTAAGGATTTCTGCTTTTGGAGGATAACTTTTGTGAACTTCTTTTTGTTGTTATTGCCTGCCGAAAGTCTTTTGTTGATGATTTTTATTCATATCATTTATGTAAGATTACAAAAAGCACCTATTGCGCCTTCTGGAATTTTTGTAGGATTTACAGCAGGAATAATTTCAATGATACTAGGAATCTT
>CAYYAN010000005.1:0-19164 GCA_964469825.1 uncultured Chthoniobacter sp.
GGATAACAGGCTGATCGCATCCAAGCGTCCACAGCGACGATGCGGTTTGGCACCTTAAATAACATTGGGGCGCCTATGAAGTAATTCATAAGCTTGGTTCTTATATACACTGAGACGAAGTGGTATAGGGAAAAATTTACTAGTCAAAATCGGTGGACTCCACTCAGTTAGAGGGGACAATACCGAGGGAAGGTCGCTAAGCGGCCCCCGTATCGACTGATTCAAAGTAGTGTCATTAATGGGCTTGTCAGCTGTAAAAGGTTAGGCAAAGATTCATAAGTCAACAGTTCCTGCAGATGCGGGAAACAGATGATGATACGAAACGATGAGATAGAAGGCTCAGTTACACGCAAGTGTGGCAATATATAGCCTCTATAAAAGACTAGCTCCTAGCGAAGGTTAGGATGAAGGTATAGTCAACGCTCTTGGTGACAAGAGGTTTAATCTATCAAGAATAGAGAGCGATGTCGGCTCATCACATCCTGGGGCTGGAGAAGGTCCCAAGGGTCCGGCTGTTCGCCGGTTAAAGTGGTACGCGAGCTGGGTTCAGAACGTCGCGAGACAGTTCGGTCCTTATCCACTGTGGGCGCAGGAGAATTGAGGGGTTCATTTTCTAGTACGAGAGGACCGAGAATGACGAACCTCTGGTGTTCCAGTTGTCGTGTCAACGGCATTGCTGGGCAGCTATGTTCGGAAAGGATAAGCGCTGAAAGCATCTAAGCGCCAAGCCTCTCCCAAGATGAGTTCTCCCTGAAGAGCCGTAGAAGACTACTACGTTGATAGGTTGTGGGTGCAAGCACAGTAATGTGTTCAGCTTAACAATACTAATGCTCGTTCGGCTTTACTGATTTCGTTCAACTAAATCAGCTCATCATAAATGGGTATATTTTACTACTATCTGCAGGTGTTAGCGAATTATCGCTGGAATTTTTCCAGTTGTTCTTTGAAAAAATATTTACGACGATTTTTGGTCGCTAGAAGTTCGTGATTGATATAAATCAATCCCGCGTTCTGGTGATCATAGCGCAGCGGAACCACCCGTTCCCATCCCGAACACGGAAGTGAAACGCTGCAGCCCCGATGGTAGTGCATCTATAGGTTGTGCGAGAGTAGGACGTCGCCAGTATTATCAGCTCCGATTTGTGAAAGCAAGTCGGAGCTGTTTTTTTTGAAAATTTAGACTTTCACTTTTGACAGAGTCTCAAATTTTCAATAATACAATAGAACTTAACTCGAATACTTCATCACTCTCGCGACGAGAAAGCCGCGAAGGCTGATGGGGCAAGGCAGGTTTCGAATATAACGTTGAGCAGTATCATGCATACTGCTCATTTCCGCGAAGGAGGGAAATAACGCAGCAGCCATCGGCGTTCCCGGCTTTCGCAGTAGAGAGGGATGAAACATCCGGGTTAACTTCAGGAAAAATTATAAAAGCACATGAAAAAAATAAAATTCTATCTTAGAGCGAACTTCTTCTTATTTATCATGATGCTATTAATGATAACAGCTAAAGCAGAAGACTATTGTTATCTCTCTCAACAATATAATACTATACAGGAAAAACCTTGCTCCAAATGTTTTGTTTTGGAATTAGTTCAACTTGAGGGAAAAGGATTCAATCTTCAAGACTGTCGCCGAGTAGATTCTCAAGCAATTTCTTTGGAACCGCGAGAAAAGCTAGTAATTATCTTAAAGAAAAAGCCGCTTTGTCATCCTGGAAGCCTTCTAAATAAGAATACTGATTATGATATTCAAGCCCGCACAATTATCAGAAATTACGACGGGTGGAAAAATTGGTTCAAAAGTTGGGAAGATGCTTCTTGTATCCCTCTTAAGCTTTTAGAATTTAATTCTAATGAATCAGAGAATTATTATTCTTATTGTGCAGGAGATGTTCCAGGAGTTATCGATCTTTCCTTTATCTCTTATACTATTCCAAGATACTATTCATCTCTTCATGTTACCGTTCATGGCAAAGAGGAATAGGTTGCCCTCTCTTCCCCTCATTTTTATTCAGGCTGTTAGGATAATGTTGTAATGTTAGTTAAATTTTATTAAAAATAATTGAACAAATAAAAAGTTTAATGGTCTAATGTTCATAATAGACAGTTAATCCGGATATTTCATCCCTCTCTACTGCGAAAGCCGGGAACGCCGATGGCTGCTGCGTTATTTCCCGCCTTCGCGGCTTTCCCGTAGCGAGAGTAATGAAACATCCAGGTTAATATATTTAACCTCCAATAAAAATATAAAATGATAACTAACAACATTAATAAAAAAAACTTACTGCTACTATTTTCTTTAGTATTTGCCTTAACGAATGGTCTTTTTGCTCAATGTGACCTGGAGATAAATATAATTCATAATCTTGATGCTCCTAAATGTGTTATAGATATTAATGTGGTTAACCTTCCTAACAAAGATACAACATTTATTACACCTGTTCTAAAACTTATTCCAAGCGATCCTCTTTATCTCAAGGTTCGACATGTCGTTAAGCATTCTATTTTTTCTTCAGCTTATTGGCTAAATGAAAATGAGAGGATATTCGATTTGAAAGATGACGAAATTGATCACCCGCATATTGCAGTATGGCCCGCGGGAGATCGTGTTGTCGCTGCCTTATGTGGAAAAGAATGCTATTCATTAGAGGAAGGGCCAATTGAAATATTAAAATATGTTTATCATAAGCTTGTTCCTATTCCTCCTATTTCTAATGGGAATGGAGAGCTCTCTTCTGTTTGTGAAAAAGAAGTAGAGATTACAGTTCTAATTCCTATAAAAATTGGATATCCTGAACTTAATATGGAAAGTAACGAATCAGATTTAGAGTCAGGTTCATACGTGCCCTTAAAGAATCCAGGGCAGCCAATTTACATACCTATACCAGTAGAGCAACCAAAACGAAATGCTATAGGGCCAATCGCTCTACCTCATGTAGAAGGAGAGGAGCCACCCCTGTCATCTCATATACCAGTTCAATACTCAATCTGATAACTGGAGCAAACTTGGTTAATTAAGTACGCGAGTTTAATTCTTGTGAAATGCAGTTATTGCGGTAATTTCTAAAGATCGATAAATACAATAGTATCACCATAAAAATATAGCTATATGAAAATAAACCAGCTCTTAACCATTCTGCCGCTGGCTTGTTCCTTAATCGGAGGGAGTCATCTTTCAGCGCAATACAGGAGTCACTTTTCCGGACAAGAAATCGAAAGGAGTCAAGTGAAACTCTATCTGGATAAAAGTTCTTCTATTGATTTGATTAAAAACTCGATCCAAGCTCCTTTTGGTCTCTCTTATGATGACCTTTTAAGCCTCGGTTTCCGGATGTGGAAGAATTATGCTGGTGGTACATTAGAGGGACTTACTAAATGGGATGAATCTAATGCCGATCATCAATTTATGTACCTTGGGATTGCTAGCAATATTTGGTTGCCAGAGGGATCATCTTCTATTTTTCAAGCAGATTGGCCTGTAGTTGCTCAACGTCTCAAAGATCTTGGCTGTAAAATCAAGCCTTGGATGTTGGAAGATTGCCCTTGGTCTTCGAAGGAAGAGTTCGATGCTGATTTTGATAGCAAGAAAATGACCTGGCTTCGCACTCATCTTTCCAAAAAGAAATTAGTTTGGGCCCAAGCTTTCTGTATTGCAGAACGTCTTCAGCGCTCCATGGATCCTAACTCGCCAGATTCTCTCTTGAATGGGCTTACAGCTGATCAAAGTGCATTGGTACAGAAAAATTTTAATCTTGTTGTTCATTGTACCAATCCATCAGGAATTTATGCGTTGATTGATTATGTCAACTTCAAAGGGGAAGGTCGTCTTGATGGGGCCGAAAAATTCAATGGTCAAAGTTGGGGTCTGCTTCAAGTCTTGTTGAATATGCAAACTCCTGAAGAAGGTGCAGATGATGCTACGATCATAAATGCCTTTTTTGAGAGTGCGAAAGTAACTCTCAACAACCGTATCATCAATCAGAAGATCCAAGATCCTAATTCTAATGAGCAGCAATATTGGAATATGTGGGTTGCTCACCTCAGTGATTATCTTTTGAGCAACGACGAAGTTACAGCACGCTTCCTTGATCAAGCGCCTGTTGAGGCTTCGAATAAATAAAAATTGTTGAAACATTTTTAAGCCCCAGTTGTGTTTCAACTGGGGCTTTTTGTTTTTACAATGCATTAATCATTTTTCCATGAAAGCAATTCTCAAGCGATTTTTTGTTGGTGTTTTTATTGTTGCAATGAGTCTTATTGCCTTTTGGGTGATGCGGGCAAATTTTTTTTCTCCTCATCAGGCTTTAAATAAGCTTACAAAGCCGAAGCCGTTTGATCCGCGTCTTTCTATTTTAGCTCTGGGGCTTCAGAAACAAAAAGCGCCATCAGTTTCGTTACAACAGACAACTTCTGAACAACATCATGGGCCTGCGCCACTTGATAGCGCTTCTGAAGCAGAGCAACACTTCTTTCCTGGAGCCATCGTTGTAGAAGCAACTGAAATTGCTGGTCCAGAGTCTGATCAAAAAATCCGAATACGCATTCTTAAAACTAATTTCAAATACCCATTTATTCGAACTGAAGAACTAATCGACCAACAAGGTGTCATTAGTCGTGTGGAGATGGTTGCTAATCATTTTTTGGTGACACTTCCTCCAGGAATAGCGCCGGAAGCTTTTTTAAAAAAAATGGGACTGCAAGCAAGCTTTATCACGCGCCTGATGCCTGATGCTTCAGTCTATCGCGTCGATCTTATTTCTCAGTCGCTAAGCGCCCTCCCTCGCGGCTTGGAAAAAGGATCAGAGATACCCGAGGCCGTCTGTGAGCCTGATTTAATCAATCATGTGCAATGAGTGGCCAAATATAAAAATATCAAAGCAGTTGTAGGTTTTAAGATCCATAACTTTGATCTTCTCCTTGTGAGGAATGAAAGCTTTCTTTAAGATCGATAAATGCAGAGAGATGAGAGAATGGTAATTGGTAAGGATTTTTGGAAATGGCGTTGGGTTTTTGTAATTGCGACAGTAGTAGTTGCTAGTTTTATGTTTCTTAAAAACAAGAAATCTGTGATCGAAGTTGCGTCTCAATTTCAAATGGCAACAATAACGGAGCCTCAAAATCAAGAACCTTTTTATCAAGAAGAAGTCATCGATCCAAATTCTACCTATCGCATGGCGCATGTAGCATCGATGACCGAGCTGCCTGATGGAACCTTGGTGACAACGTGGTATGCCGGAACTGGGGAATTAGAGCCTGATGTCAAAATTTATTGCTCTATCAAACCAAGGGGTCAGTTCCGTAATTTGTTACAAAAGGTGCCTGTCCGTAACAGTAACACTATGGCACCTTTTGTAACAAATTACGGAACTGACCCCTTCGTGATAATAACGAGGGAGGAGGCTCAGCGGGAACTTGGGTGTTATGTTAAAGGGCTTGGGAATGCACTTGTTTTTTCTAGTGATGATGGAGTGTTACATTTGCTTTATGTAACTGTTGCTGTTGGGAAGTGGTCGGGGAGTCAGCTCAATTTGACCTCATCTCACGATCAAGGAAAGACCTGGGAGAGGAGTCAGCGGCTTTTGCTAAGTCCCTTTTTTAATTTGAGTGAGTTAGTGAAAAATGCTCCCACTCCTCTCGTTGATGGAGGCTGGCTCGTTCCGATCTATCAAGAATTTTTAGGCAAATTTCCCGAGTTGCTTTGGTTGAAGCCTGATAAAAAAGGAGGATTCATTGTTACCAAAAGTCGTATCGCCGGCGGATGTTCTTGTTTTCAACCATCGCTAACGGCAATCGATGAAAGGCGAGCTGTTATTTTTTGTCGTGATTATCAAACTTCAGGAAAAATTTGGCGAAGCGAGACGAAAGATGCTGGAAAGTCATGGTCAATGCCAAAATCAATTGATCTTCCAAATCATGATTCTGGTATCGCTTCCATTCGACTTGCTAATGCAGATCTGCTTCTTGCCTTTAATGACACATCGACTTCAGCTCGCAATAATCTGCGTTTAGCTATTTCTCATGATGAGGGAAAAACTTGGCGGCGGATAGCAACGATTGCAGAAGGACCGAAAGGCGATTTTTCTTATCCTTATTTTTTCCAAGCACGTGATGGTACAATTCATCTGCTTTATAGTTGGAATCGGCGACATATTCGACATGTGATGTTTAATCAAGCATGGCTACAAAAAGCTTGACAAACAGCCTGTTTAAGATTATAGGATAGCCCTCTTTTTTTGTGTTATTGACCATCCTTTTTCCTTTTATCTTAGCGACTTCCTCAATTGGTGAAATAAACCATGCTACCAACAGTCCCATTGCATTGCTTCAACAAAGTCCTGTAGTGGTACAGCAAGTGTTGCCTCCAGGTTCTCTCTCTCCCTATGCTGCGTTAGCGCGGATTCCTCACACGCTTTTGGAATATCAATATGCTTCGAGTAGTATGCTTGGAAGTTTAGATTCCTTTAAAGAGCACGGAATTGAGCCCTCAATCACCTATGTTTCCGATAGTGCAGGAAATCCTGTCGGAGGAAAATACCCTGGAGGTTTTACTTACTGTGACAACATCGCTTTCAGTTTGTTGCTCAAGACAGAAAAATTAATCGGTTGGAAAGATGGCTATTTTGTGATTAGTGGTCTTCAACGTGATGGAGAGAGTCTTACCAAAGAAAATCTTAAAAACATCTTTCCGGTGCAGCAGGTTTATGGAGGAAATGTCAATACACAAACATTTCATTTTTATCAACTCTACTTCGAGCAAAAAGAGCTTGATGATAAAATAAATTTCAAAACAGGACGCTTTGTTGCAGCAGACGATTTTGACTCTTCTCCTCTCTACTGGCTCTACATGAACCGTGCGATTGATGGGCGTCCTTTTTCATTGAGTCTTGACGCTGGTTTTTCTTGCCCTCCGAATGCTGTCTGGGCAACGCGAGCAAAATTCAAACTTCCTGAATCGATAATCTTGCGTATGGGCGCTTATCAAGTGACGAAAAATTCAGTGAATGGATTGAATTGGGATTTTTATCCTAATGATGGAGTCATGCTCTTAGCTCAATATGAGTGGGATCCAGAATTTTTTAAACCTACTTCTCCTTCTGATACGAATCCGCCCTTTTTAACAAATACCGAGCAACATCGCTCTGCCAGACAAACGCCAGGAACTCCTGTTCCCAAAGGTTTTGTCGGCCATTATTGGATGGGGAGTTATTATTCCACGTTTGAATATTCGCAATTCAATTCGACTTCAAGAATACCAAATGCGTATGGGTTTTATTGGCATGGTGATCAAACTATTTATCGACCAAATTTGATGAGCAATGAAGGATTAACGGCTTGGACGGCCTTTACCTTGGCGCCTCAAGATAACATTGCACTCATACCCTTTCAGGCCAATAGCGGCCTTGTCTACACTGGCTTGATTCCAACTCGGCGGAATGATTTTACCATTTTGGGATGTGCTTACGGTGATATCAGTACGACATATGCGGGGGTTCAACAAACAAAAAATCATGTTAATCCAACATATGAACTTGTTTATGAAGCGGCCTACCGTATCAACACAACGAAGTACAGCTATATTCAGCCTGACTTGCAGTGGATTATTAACCCAGGCGGAACGGGAAAGATTCCAAATGCGCTGGTGTTAGGGTTTCAGATGGGGATTATTTTGTGATAGTATGAGTATCTTATTTTCCGAAGTTATTCTTGTTGTTCTTCTTGAAAAAATCTTTCGCCGAAAATTTTTTTCTTCGCGTGATTGGAGAGTGGTATCGATTTTTGGAGTGGTAGCGAGTTTGGTTTTGTATCCTTCTGCGTTGGGTCTCACACGCATTGACACTTACGCTTGGGGGTGGGCATGCAATGGCTTTGTAATCACTGTCGCGGGGAGTGCTCTTTTTTTACTCTGGAGAAAAAATAAATTTGGAATTTTACTCCTGCTGGCGCTGGTAGCTTCTGCCTTCCAATTCAAGTCTTCAACGAATCTTTGGGATTATTTCATTGATCCCATTTATGCAATACTTGCTTTTGTTATGATAGCTAGAGTTGTGTGCCTGTGTCTAAGGAGAAGGGAGATTGAAGATGGTATGAGAGGGCTCTAACCCCAATGCCTATAAGAAAATCAGAGATAAATCATTTATTGATAAATGTTTCTCTACAGGCACTGGTGTTAATTTCTTTCGATCAACAGATCTTGATGAAAAAGATATTTTGAGATATTCCCCTTCAAAATGGCTTGAGTTTCTTGAGCATTAAACCTGTCAATGAGATTGAGTCGTCGTCCTAATAAGCGCGCGCCTTGAAGGTTCTCGCCGCTCTGGTCGGTTAGTGGGAGGCTAACAATAAATCGAGGAAGTTTTGCTTTCATCGCATCAATGGTGATGCTCTCTTTGTAATCGTAAGGAAGGAGGGTAGGACTTTCTGGGAGTAAAAAACGGTAAGATTCTTCGCGAGCGTTGAAATTCACGGGCACCCAAATTTTTTTGTTGAGAATGGCTTCACGAGCACTCTGATCAAACTGCCCAAGTTGGCCATCAAAAGGCCAAAGGAAGGCAGCATAGCAAAGATAGAGGAGTAGAATCGACGGACAAATAAGACTTCGTGTCGGAGCGGTTTTCAGCAGTCCATAGAGAGAGGTTCCCATTGTGATCCCTAAAATTGCCCAGAACGAAATTGGATAATGATAAAAATGCCAAATCGGAGTAGCGAGATGGTATTCTAACAATAAAGCTAAGCCGGCAAGACCTGCGGTGATAATAAAGACAGCGGCAAGGCTCAAAGCTAATGTCCAACGCGGAATTTTTTCCCAATGTAGTGCTAGGAGGAGTGCAAGTGCAGGCATGCCAAGGAGGAGATAGCGTTCATCACGTTGATTGGGTAAGGAAAAAACAATAAAGACAACAGCAACCCAAATCCAAAGAAGTGTCTCTTCATAGGAAAATTCTTTGCGACGAAAAAAAGTGATGACAAAGAGTGCAATAACCGCTGGAGCAAGCAGGCCTGCATTGAGCGGATAGGCGATGACATTCCGCCAGATACTAGAGCTGCCAACAAAAAAATTCCAAAAATAACTTCCTGTGCCCGCATCAAATTTTCCTAAATTTTCTCGGACGACAAAATCATGGAAGATTTCTTTGGGGTGTGGGTCGAGAAAAAACCAGAGCGAAAAAACACCAAGTGACAAGAGGACAACGAGGAAAAGTTTCCATGCGTCGTGACGCAACCATTTTTTAAAATCATACTGATGCGCGTGCAGACGCCACCAGGCTCGGCCAGCAGCGATTGGGATAATGAGCGCAAATGATTTATAGAGCAAGCCCATCCCGATAACAAGGCCTGACACAGGTATGTTTTTCCAGGAGTGAGAAAGCCTCGGCCATTGAAGTAAAATAAAAAGAGGGAGAAATAACCAAAAAACTTCAGGAGCACTTGTGAGGAAGCATCGTCCATAGCGAAATGTGCCGAAGAAGCTGAGGAAAATTAATCCCGCTAAAAGCCCGATATTTGGACGTTGAGTGAGGCGCTTGCCTACTAGAAAAAGCAAGAAAGCTGTCAATAGCGTGTAGACAACATTGGGCCATCGTAAATTCCAGAGCGACCAATTTTTTGCCCAATTCGTGGAAAGCATGCCTTGCCAAAAAAGAAGTGGTGGCTTCGTGTTGCGATGGTAGGCGATGGGAGATTGAAGTGGCAGCCAATGTCCCGTTTGGGCTGTTGCACGAACGATCTGTGCATAGAGAAGTTCATCGCCATTGGTGGCAATATGATCGCTCCCGAGGCCGTAAAAGTAGACAACGACGGCGAGAAGAGCTAACAACAACTGCGAAAAAAAAGTATTGGATGACATCAAATTTATCTTAGCGTCCGTCTGCGAGCTGGCAAGAACGCTTCTATACAAAGAGAGATCTCTTGTTTCACATGATTCAACAATTAAAAAAATTGAGAACAAATCCGCTCGATTTTTTAATCAGCATCGATAATCTCTGTTTATGCTTCCTCTTTCTTTTACAGCACGGGCTTATCGCAAGACGCTTGCTCATTATTTGAACCTTATCATTCCAAAAGAGGCATTTTTGTTAGAGATCGGATGTGGTAGTGGTTTCTTGCTTCAGCAGCTGGCTGTAAAAAATAAAGTAGCCATTGATGCTGAGGCAACTGCTGTTGCCTCGGCTCGAGAGCTCAATCCTGGAGTGACGATTCACATGGGACGTGGAGAATCGTTTCTTCCTGACAACATTCCTAATTATATCTTACTAGCTGATACGCTAAATCATGTGGAAGATGTGCAAGCGGTCTTAGCGCAGGTGCGTTCTTATACAGAACCTTCAGCGCGTCTCATTATTAGCTGTTATAATACGCTTTGGCGGCCTTTGTTGGCCTTGGTAACATCGCTTGGTCTTCGTCTTCCTCAGAAGGTTTCTAATTGGCTTTCGCGGCATGATTTGAAAAATTTGATGGAGCTGGCAGATTGGGAGATTATTCGGGAGGAGGCTCGCATTCTCTGTCCGATACAGATTCCATTCATTGCTACTTTTCTGAATCGTTGGATTGCACCACTCATGCCCGCTTGTTGTTTGACCATCATCTTGATAGCGAGGCCACGCGAGGCGAAAACGGAGAGTGCTAAAACAGTTTCGGTGATCATTCCTGCTCGCAATGAGTCAGGAAATATTGAGGCAGCCATTGCCCGTACGCCAAAAATGGGCCTTTGGACGGAATTAATTTTTGTTGAAGGAAATTCGACAGACGATACTTGGGCTGCAATTCAAAAGGTGAAAGAGGAGCATCCTGAACGACGAATCAAAATTGCGCAGCAGCCAGGGCGTGGTAAGGGAGATGCGATGCGAACAGGATATGCTTTAGCAGAAGGCGAGATCGTTATGATCCTCGATGCTGATTTGACAATGCCACCTGAAGATCTTCCTAAATTTTATGATGCTGTTGCGAAGGGGGCCTGCGAATTCGCTAATGGAAGTCGCCTTGTCTATCCGATGGAAGAAAAAGCGATGCAATTTCTCAATCTTTGTGCCAATAAATTTTTTGGTATAGCCTTTTCATGGCTGCTCGGGCAGTACGTAAAGGACACACTGTGCGGCACCAAGGTCATGACAAAGGCAAATTATCTAAATATTGCAGCGAATCGATCTTATTTTGGTAACTTTGACCCTTTTGGTGATTTTGATTTGTTGTTTGGAGCGAGTAAACTCAATTTGAAAATTCGCGATATTCCTGTGCGTTATCGTGAACGGACCTACGGTACAACGAACATCAGTCGCTGGAGTCATGGGCTGTTATTGTTTCGAATGTTGGCGTTTGCTGCGAGAAAATTAAAGTTTATATGATAGGCTTGCTCACAACCCTTGCTGATCTTTTTTTTCTGACGCTCTGGTTTCCTTTGCTTTGGGCTGTCATGATTGGTGTTGCTAGTTCCTTTGCTAACTGGAAAGGTCGTGTAGTAACACTTTTTTTAGCGTTGGTACCTGTGAGCGCAGCTGCCATTTATTTTGGAATTTCTTATGCCTCTGATGAATCATTTTTAGCTGCTGGTGTTATTCCATGGAGTGATGCGGCTGCCCATTTTTCGCAAGCAGCAGACATGGCAACACGCGGGATTACTCATTTTGGAATGAACGGACGTTTTCTTTATCCGGCTTTTTTCTCGTCTCTTTTAAGAATTACTGGTTTGAATCTTTTGCACGCAGAAATTATCAGCTGGATTTTTTTTGCTGGGGCCCTTGCTTTGTTGTTGCGAATTGTAGTTCGCTTGACAGGGGTTGCTGGAGCCAGTGTTGTCGCACTGGGATGCGCGCTTTTTTTTCGAGAGCGTTGCGCCGGGCTCATCATGACAGAAAATTTTGGAATTCTCTGTGGACTGCTTGCGGCAAGTGCTTTCTTGATCGCGCTGCAAAAGCGGCACTTTTGGATACTGCAATTGGGGATTTTTATTTTAGCGCTCGGATTGGTAGCACGACCAGGGGCGATGCTTGTTTTGCCGTTGATGATCGTTTATGCGGGGAGTGTTGCTTGGGCTGGTTGGATCTCAAAGCCAGTGGCCCCATGGAAGAGAGCCTGCGTCAGTGGATTATTAGCAAGTATGATGATACTAGCAGCCATGGCTTCGAACATGCTTCTTTCTCGCTCTGTTTATGAGGGAAAGGTGATCGTCAATGCAAATTTTTCTTTTACGCTTTATGGAATGTTGACGGGAGGAAAATGGTCTGATGCACTTAGTTGGTCGCATTATAATGCTCCGCTGGTGATGCAAGAAAACATTAGGTTGATCAAAGAAGAGCCGCAGCGTCTGATTTTTGGGGCTTTTCGAGCTTACCAAGAAGCCCTTCGACGACGTATCTTGTTTTTGTTTGGTCGTGAATCACGACCTGCTACTCTACTGTTGATCTTAGCTGGTGTTGGACTCGTTGGTTTATGGAAAGAGAAACGATTTCGGTCTTATGCCCCTTGTTTTACATTAATAGCAGCAGGCATTTTGTTTTCCATTCCTTTTGCTCCGCCTTGGGATGCTGCAGAGAGACCGTTTGCAGTAACAGTGCCTTTTCAACTTCTCTTCGCTGCAATGGGATTGGCTCTGTTATTGAGGGCTGCAAGAACTCCAATATTAGAACCTGTTTTTCATTTGCACGAAAAAATAGAATTGTTCTTAAGTATTGGCCTTCTGTTTTTCTTAACAGTTCCATTGCCTTTGTTTCATCGGATTTATTGTTCAAGTTTTTTTGAGTCTCATCAGGAAGCTCCTGTCCTCCTGCTCTCAGGTTCGTTTATTACTGTGACACCTGGAAATCGCGAAGATTTTTTGCGACGCCTTGTTCCTTTTTTAAATCACTATCCAGCGGAACGAGAATTTTTTTCAAAGCTGCCAATGGAGGTAATATTAGGGATTGATTGGAAGAACAAAAAATTTGATCATTGTGCCGTTCTTAACGGCGTTAAAGCAGTTGTTCCTTTTCACTATTGGCTAGTCGACGAACGATTGCTCCAAGAGATAAATAATAAATAATGAAAAAAAAGAAATCACAGCAACTTCCTCGAACATCTGTTCTTGTTACCGGAGGAGCTGGTTACATTGGTTCTCATACCTGTGTAGCCCTTTGTGAATCTGGTTATACACCTGTTATTTTTGATAATTTTTGTAATAGTACAATTTCCATTATTGAAAGAATAGAAGCTCTGACTCAAAAAAAACTGGCTGTTATTCAAGGTGATATTCGCGATGAAGCTTTACTGCAAAAAGTGCTAAAAGATCATCAATGTGACGCTGTCATTCATTTTGCAGGATTAAAAGCGGTGGGAGAATCTGTTGCTGAGCCCTTAAAATATTATGATGTTAATGTTGGTGGATCTTTAACGTTGCTTCGAGCTATGCAGCAAGCAGAAGTAAGGAAATTAGTTTTTTCGTCTTCTGCTGCTGTTTATGGAACTTGCGAAGAGTTTCCTATCAAAGAAAGCTCGCCATGTCGCCCTGCTAATCCCTACGGAAGATCAAAGCTCATGGTTGAACAAATATTAGCTGATCTTGTCCAAACTGATCCTGCCTGGAGAATAATATGTCTTCGTTATTTTAATCCTATTGGAGCGCATCCCACTGGATTGATTGGAGAGAGCCCGCAAGGAGTTCCTAGTAATTTAATGCCTTATCTTACGCAGACAGTAGCAGGGTTGCGGAAAGAGCTTTCGATTTTTGGAGCTGATTATCCCACACAAGATGGGAGTGCTGTGCGGGATTATATTCATGTGATGGATCTTGCTGAGGCGCATGTGAGATCGCTTGAGTCTCATGAGAATAATTCAGGAATTACCACGCTTAACTTAGGAACAGGAAAAGGATGCTCTGTTTTGGAAATGATAGCTGCATTTGAAAAAACAACGGGAGAGAAAGTTCCTTGCAGGATTGTTTCAAGACGTTCAGGAGATGTGGCTGCTTGTTGGGCTGATCCTAGTGCTGCAGAGCGAGTGTTAAAATGGAAAGCTATTCGTGATCTTGAGACTATGTGTCGTGATAGTTGGAACTGGCAGCAGCAAGATCGAGAAAATTTATGAAACGTAAAGGAATTATCTTAGCAGGCGGATCGGGAACGAGGCTTTATCCGGTGACGCAGGTTGTTTCTAAACAACTTTTGCCAGTTTATGATAAGCCAATGATCTATTATCCACTAAGCACGTTGATGCTGGCAGGTATTAGAGATATCTTAATCATTTCTACACCGCACGATCTTCCCTGTTTTGAACGATTGTTGCAGGACGGAAATGACTGGGGAATGAATTTTCAATATGCTGTACAACCTACACCTGGTGGGCTTGCTCAGGCGTTTCTCATCGGAGAAAATTTTATTGGAACAGATCTTTCTGCATTAATTTTGGGAGACAATATTTTTTATGGCCAAGATTTTTCTCATCAATTAGAACAGGCTAGTGCACGTGATCAAGGAGCAACTGTTTTTGCTTATCGTGTTCAAGATCCAGAGCGTTATGGCGTTGTTTCTTTTGATGCATATGGGAAAGCAATAGAAATTGTCGAGAAACCACAACATGCTAAAAGTAACTATGCCGTGACTGGCCTTTATTTTTATGATCGAGATGTTGTTGAAATGGCGAAGGAACTGAAGCCCTCTTCGCGTGGAGAATTAGAGATTACTGATCTCAATAAGATGTACTTAAAAAATCAACAACTGCAGGTGGAGTTGATGGGACGTGGTTATGCCTGGCTTGATACGGGGACTCATGAAAGTCTTATTGAAGCAAGCAACTTTATTCAAACAATTGAACATCGACAAGGACTTAAGATTGCCTGTCCCGAGGAGATTGCATATCATCGTGGATTCATTAATGCTGAGCAGCTTGAACGGTTAGCTGAGAAGTTTTTGAAAAATAGTTACGGAAAATATCTAAAACAAGTCTTGCAAGAAAAATGAAGATCACCACAACCAGTATCGAAGGAGTCATTATTCTCGAGCCAACTATTTTTCGTGACGAGCGTGGGTTTTTTTGCGAGAGCTTTAATCAGCGTGAATTTTTAAAAGAAACAGGAATCGACGCTATTTTTGTACAAGATAATCATAGTCATTCTGTACAAGGAGCCTTGCGAGGATTGCACTATCAGGCGCAACAGGCACAAGGAAAACTCGTGCGCGTCGTGCATGGAAAAATTTTTGATGTCGTTGTTGACTTGCGGCATGGGACTCCAACTTTTGGAAAATGGGCAAGTTTTGAACTCTCTGAAGAGAACCATCAACAACTTTGGATTCCGCCGGGATTAGCTCATGGGTTTTTGACATTGAGTGCAAGTGCTGATGTTCTTTATAAAACAACAGATTATTATGCCCCTGAACATGAGAGAACACTTGTTTGGAATGATCCAGAGATTGGGGCTGAATGGCCGTTAGATCAAGTGCTAGGAATGAATCTATCAGAGAAAGATCGACAAGGGATGTCATGGAGAGAGGTGAAAAAAGAAATTTTGTACTGAAGTCAAATGGCCTATATTTCTTCGCAACAACTCGCGCTCGCGGAACTTCTCATTCCCTGGAAAATAGTGACACGCTTCATGCCTCACTGTTCTTTGTTAAAACAATTCACAAAACGTGAAATAGAAAAGCGCTATAAGGGAACTTTATTGGGTCTTTTTTGGTCTTTTTTTACACCCCTCTTAATGCTTACTGTTTACACAATTGTTTTTGGTTTTATCTTTCAAGGTTCTTATCAACATGTAGGGGAGACTAAGATACAATTTGTATTAGGACTTTTTTGCGGCATGCTGATTTGGGAATTGATTGCTCATACTTTTGCTGCAGCGCCTATGCTCATTGTCCAAAATGCTAACTTAGTAACAAAAGTGATTTTTCCTTTAGAAATTTTGCCAATAGCCATGCTGGGAGGAACATTAGTTCATACCGCCATTGGTTTTATTCCCCTTCTTTTGTTGATTGTGATATCACAAGGGATCATTTCTTTTTCAGGGTTGAGCCTTTTTTTTATTTTGATTCCAGTATTATTTTATTGTCTTGGCGTGGTGTGGTTTCTTTCAGCGCTGGGAGTATTTTTGCGTGATATTGGAGCGATGATGCCAGCAGTCATTACGGTCTTAATGTTTATGAGTGCAATTTTCTTTCCCATCGCTGCTATTCCAGAAGCTTGGCGTTGGGTCGTGATGCTCAATCCAGCTGCTGTTTTAATTTCAATGGCGCGTAATGCTTTGATTTTTGGTCAGTGGATTGACTGGAAAATATATGGGGTTCAATTAATCTTGAGCTTCATCGTGATGATGGTGGGGTACGTTTT
The DNA here is from genome assembly GCA_964469825.1 of uncultured Chthoniobacter sp. GTDB lineage: Bacteria > Verrucomicrobiota > Verrucomicrobiia > Chthoniobacterales > UBA6821 > CAIWMF01. The sequence continues at coordinate 16,293 of CAYYAN010000005.1, forward strand.
TTTTATGAAAGTGAAGCCAGCTTTTGCTGATGTATTGTAAAAAACCATGTCTCAACAAGCTGTTATCTCAGTCAATAATGTTTCGAAGGCTTATACCATTTGGCGTGATCCGGCAGCGCGCTTGAAGCATCCGTTGTTCAAGCTGTTCGGAGAAATGATTCCACCTCTTCGTAAAAAGATTGATGCTAAGCTTCCCGAGTTTTGTAGTGAATTTTATGCACTCAAAAATCTTTCTTTTGAAATTAAAAAAGGAGAATCTATTGGGATTATCGGGAAAAATGGTTCAGGTAAATCAACTCTGCTTCAAATTATTGCAGGAACACTGCAACCTTCTAGTGGGGCCGTTACTGTTAAGGGTCGTGTTGCCGCACTACTTGAATTAGGAAGTGGGTTTAATCCTGAATTTACAGGGCGGGAAAATGTCTATCTTAATGCTTCCATCCTGGGGTTAACGCGTCAAGAGACAGATCTTCGGTTTAACGAAATAGAAGAGTTTGCAAATATTGGTGACTTCATGGATCAGCCAGTGAAGACCTATTCAAGCGGAATGGCGGTTAGGTTAGCTTTTGCCGTGATGGCTCATGTTGATGCAGATATTCTCATTATCGATGAAGCGCTTTCCGTAGGAGATATTTTTTTTCAGCAAAAGTGTATGCGCTTCATTCGTGAGTTTATTAAGGAGCATACGTTGATTTTTGTGAGTCATGATATAGCAGCGGTGAAGAGTATTTGCAACAGGGCCGTGCTGTTGGAGAAAGGGGAAATCATCAAAAAAGGAACGCCGAAAGAAATTGCAGAGCTTTATTTGGAAACTTGTTATGAACAACAGCAGGAAACAAGAGTTGCCGTGCCAGTAGCTGCTTCTACTACAGTGGAGAAAAGAGATGAGCATTCTTTAAAAGACGCACGATTGGAGTGGCTGAACAGAACTAATCTTCGAAATGATCTTCAAATTTTCCAATTTCATGGTGAAACAGCTTCCTTTGGAAAAAGGAAGGCAAGTATTATTCATGTGGCGCTTCTCAATGAACAAAGAGAACCGCTTAGTTGGATTCTTGGTGGAGAGATAGTAATTCTACAGATTGTAGCTGAATGCCATCAAGAATTGGAGAACCCAATTGTAGGATTCATGGTTAAAGACAAATTAGGACAGGAGCTCTTTGGTGATAATACTTTTTTAACATACCTCGACGTTGCACCGCGGTTTGAAAAAGGAGAAGTTTTTGAAGCGCAATTTACTTTTAGAATGCCGCTTTTGCGTTCTGGAGATTATACGATTAATGCTGCATTGGCAACGGGTACTCAAGAGCATCATGTTCAGCAGCACTGGATTCATGATGCTCTTGCTATCAAATCTGGAACAAGTAGTGTTGCTACTGGTATTGTTGGCATCTCAATGCTAGATATTAAAATTCAGCAATCTCATCATTAATGCCTGATTCTACTACTGAACTTTCTTGGACTGGAGAACGATATGTTCCTCAAATAAAGGGGAGTATTGCCCTTGAACATTTGCATCGGTATGCTATGGCAACGGAATTTGTTAAAGGCAAGCGCGTACTTGATGTTGCAAGCGGCGAAGGATATGGGAGTCAGATGTTAGCTAGAACAGCAGCCTTCGTTACTGGAGTTGATATTGATGAGAGATCAATTCTTCATGCTCAAAAAAAATACCAAAAGAACAATCTCGTTTTTAAACAAGGAAGTTGTACTGCAATTCCACTACCTGATCATTCAATAGATATAGTTGTCAGCTTCGAAACGATTGAACACATAAAGGAGCATGAAAAGTTTCTCTCTGAAATTAAACGTGTTCTCGTTCCAGATGGATCATTAATCATTTCCAGCCCTGAAAAGCATGCGTATACAGAGATTCCTAAACATGATAATGCATTTCATATTAAGGAGCTCTACCGTGAAGAGTTTGAGATCTTATTAGAAAAGTTTTTTAAAAACTGCTCTATCTTAGGGCAAAGAGTCCTTTATGGTTGTGGCATCTTTAATTTAGCTAAAGAAAATTCTTTTGGAGGATTTTATAAATTTAATGATTTACCTAACACAGTGAACAGGGAATCAGTACTCTCTTATCCGCTTTATCTCATTGCTCTTTGCTCTGATAAAGGGCTTCCCAAAATAGAATCTTGTTTTTGTGAACAAGAGATTTTTGAGGCAGATTGTCATCAAGAACTTGTTCATAAACTAAAAGAAGTTAATCATCAGGTTTTTTATCATCAGGCCGAATTGGCAGAGCTGCTATTTCAACTTAAGCAAAAGGATAATGAAATAGAAGAAAGAGATGCCCTTTTGTGTGAACAGAAAAACAAGATAGAGCAGCAAGCAGAAGAGATTGCTGCTCAGATGGCTGAAATCGACGAACTAAAGTCTTTGCCATTAAATGTTCATTTGCCTGAAGAGGTCGATTTTTTTCAAGGAAAAACAGGATTTGTTAATAGGTGGAGCAATAAGTTCTCCTCCTTATTAATAAAACGACTAAGAAAAGAATGGAGAGAGCGAAGGAGTTATATTGTTATTAATAAAAGCAATCTTTTTAATCCTACGTGGTATTTGAAACAATATCCGGATGTAGCAGCTTCAGCTATCCCTCCTCTCAAGCACTATATTAAGTTTGGGGAAAAAGAAGGCAGAAGGCCACATCCTTTGTTTTATCCCATTTGGTATCTAAAAAATAATCCTGACGTGGCCACTTCTGGAATAGGTCCTTTTTATCATTATCTTGAATACGGTTGGAAAGAAGGGAGAAGGCCTAATCAGTTTTTTGATGCTCAATGGTACTTGCAACAAAACAGAGATGTTGCTGCTGCTGGAATAGAACCATTACAACATTATTCTCAATGGGGCTGGAAAGAGACGC
>CAYYAN010000006.1:0-5229 GCA_964469825.1 uncultured Chthoniobacter sp.
TTAGACATCGTAAGCATCCTCTCGGCGGTAATGGTAATTTTTAAGAGGAGAAGGGTGATTGTCAAGTAACTCAAAAGCTTCCTGCATCATATGATGATTTGAAGAAGGGAATACTTTTTGCCTTAACAGGTCTCTAATAAGTTGATTGAGTGTTGTATTGTAACGATGGGCATAACGCCTTGCTTGTGTTATTAACTCTTCATCTACGGAGAGCGTTACATTTTTCATAAACACACAATAAGTGTGCACATACTATTGTCAAAGTATTTTTCTTTTTTCTTGTCACGATGCTTTACCTGTGCGATATTCCTCGCCTACAAAAAATATATAGATCATGAATACAGAAACCGCAGCACTTCGGCTGCATGAAAAGGACACTGGTAGCGCCGATGTTCAAATTATTAGCTTAACCAAACGCATCGCTATTCTTACGGAACATTTGAGAGGTCATGCCAAAGACCATTCTTCACGTCGTGGATTGTTGGCACTTGTAGCGCAGCGTCGTCGTTTGCTTGACTACCTCAAGCGTACAGCAAATGAACGTTATCAGGTATTGCTTCAAAAATTGCAATTGCGCAAATAGCCACTACATGGCTTCTTATAGGGTTATAGGTTTATGGATTTAATAAAGCACTTTCTTGCTGTATAAATCTATATGCCAAGCGGCGTATATCTATCCTTGTCGTTAAGGAAAGACTTCGTTTTCTAAAAATAGACCTATAAATTTATAAACCTACCAACCTTTTTAAAATTATGTCTTTTTATACTGTGACCGCTAATGTCGGTCGTTCTCCTATTACTTTTGAATCTGGCAAAATTGCTAAACTTGCTGATGGTGCTGTCATTGTCAGTTCTGCAGACTCCGTCGTTATGACTAGTGCAGTCAGTGCTACTACAATGAAAGAGGGACAAGATTTTTTTCCTCTCACTGTTGACTACAAAGAAAAAGCAGCAGCAGTTGGAAAAATTCCTGGTGGCTATTTTAAACGCGAAGGTCGTCCTAGCGAAAAAGAAATTCTCACAAGCCGAATGATCGATCGTCCCTTGAGGCCTCTTTTTCCTAAAGGTTATTTCTATGACACACAAATCATCAGCATTCTTCTGAGCGCTGATGGAGAAAATGATCCTGATATTTTGAGTATCAATGGCGCTTCTGCTGCCTTGGCTGTTTCCGATATTCCATTCGCAGGGCCAATTGGTGCTGTTCGTATTGGTCGTCTTAATGGAGAGTTTGTGGTGAACCCAACTCATGTCGAGCGCGAAGAAAGTGATCTCGATCTTGTTTACGTCGGTGATGGGGAACAGGTCATCATGATTGAAGGAGCTGCCAATGAGCTTCCTGAGGCTGATTTTATTAAGGCTCTGGATGTTGCTCGTGATGCTGTTCGTATCATTATTGAGGCACAACGCGAACTCGTTGCTAAGGTTGGAAAACAAAAACGTGAAGTCCCTCTCTTGAGTGTTGATGAAGCTCTTTTAGAAATTGCTTACAAGATTGCAGGCGATCGCATTGAAGGGGCTCTTTACACTTCAGGAAAAGTTGCTCGTGGAAAAGCCGTTGGTGCTTTGAAAGAAGAGGTTCGTATTGCTATTCTCGAAAAATTTCCAGCAGCAACTCCTTTTGAAATTTCTCAAGCATTTGATTATCTTCAGAAAAAAGCATTTCGTGTTAGCAGTCTGGATCGTCAACAACGTTGTGATGGACGTGCTTTAAAAGAACTACGACAACTTTCTAGCGAAACTAATTTATTGCCTCGTACGCATGGATCTGCACTCTTTCAACGTGGAGAGACGCAGGCACTTGCTTTGGTAACGCTTGGTACAGTCGATGAAGGTCAAACCATTGATGCTTATGGTGGAGGTGAAACCAACAAGCGCTTCTTACTTCATTATAACTTTCCTCCGTTCAGTGTTGGAGAAACAGGTCGCTTGGGTGGGCAAAATCGCCGCGACGGGGGACATGGTGCTCTTGCAGAGCGTTCCATTTTTCCAGTCATTCCTTCACAAGCAGATTTTCCTTATGCCATTCGTGTCACTAGTGAGGTTATGGAATCAAACGGTTCGACTTCCATGGCTTCTGTTTGTGGTGGTGTTCTTGCCTTAATGGATGCTGGTGTTCCACTCAAGCGTCCTGTTGCTGGAATTTCTGTTGGACTTGTCACCGAAAATAATGATGCTGGAAAAATTGCTCGTTATGCCATGTTGACCGATATCATCGGATCTGAAGATCATTTTGGAGATATGGATTTCAAACTTTGTGGGACTTCTGAAGGTGTGACTGGTTTTCAACTCGATCTCAAGCTTCCTGGTATCAGCCATGAATTAATGGCTGAGGCCATTCATGATGCTCGTCATAATCGAAACCTCATTTTAGAGCACATGGCAACTACCCTCTCAGCTCCTCGCACAGAGATGAGCCAGTATGCACCTCGCATTGAGAGCCTCAAGATTCCTGTGGACAAGATAGGTCTTCTTATTGGTCCTGGTGGCAAGACGATCAAAGGGATCGTTGCTGAAACCGGTGCTGAAATTAATATTGAAGATGATGGCACAGTGAATATTTACTCCAGCAACGGAGAAAGTTTACGTCGTGCAAAAGAAATCATCCAAGGAATGACTAAAGAAATTACTGTTGGCGAAACTTATCAAGGTACGGTTGTCTCAATTAAAGAGTTTGGCTGCTTTGTTGAGGTCCTTCCTGGAAAAGATGGGCTTTGCCATGTTTCTGAGCTTGCTGACGTGCGTGTCAATAAAGTGGAAGATATTGTAAAAGTTGGTGATCTTATCTGGGTCAAGTGCATTGGCGTTGATGACAAAGGTCGCGTCAAGCTGAGTCGTAAGGCAGCGCTGAAAGATCGAGATCAAGCGGCAACTCAAACCACGTTGTAAATATTCTACTGAGGCGATGGACTACGGTGTCACTCCGGTGCTCATCGCCTCACGTATTACATATACGCTTGATTCCTGTGCTCTGAAGTTCGTTGTAGTTAGCGAATTTCTGAAGCAATTGCATGCTGAGGAATCGGTCTGTTGCATTTTAGAACTGAAATGGAGTGGCACCTTTTATAATAAACTATGGGACTGACCCTTTTTCTGAGACAATTCAGCTGCGGCTTGCAAGAGCCTGGTGTATACTGCGTCAGTCTACGATTGTTTCTCGGGCAGGATGAAACATAGAGCCATTTTCGCAATCCGTCGCGTTTCTTTTCTACATCAGACTGCGCTGAGACTCGCGACGAATTGCCACGAAATATCCGGGTTAACGGAATCGTAGTTCAGTTGGATAGAATACTACCGATGTGACGTAGGGGGGGTATAGCTTCCGAAAAGTACAATTTTTAACTATGCAAAATTCTAAACGCCTTATCATTGTTCTTGGAGTTCGTAGGAGTGGAACGAGCGCAATAACAAAAGGATTAGAGACGATGGGTGTTTCAATAATAGAGTCAGCAAAGACGCCTTTTAATTCTTTTAATGAAAAAGGATATTGGGAGGATTTAGAAATTCATGATTTTAATATGCAACTGATCGGCGCCTTAGAGCCTGTAGAAAATCGATGGAGGAGTATTGTTCCACTCACTGAAAAAGAGGTTGATTTTTTATGTGAAAGGGGATTTTTAAAACAAGGAGCAGATTTATTATTGTCAAAACTTTCCATGGGCTCACAGCCGTTGGGCCTTAAAGATCCTCGCTTTTCTATTTTACTTCCTTTTTGGAAAAGAGTTTTTAAAACATGCAATCTTGCTGTTTCTTTTATTATTTCTCTGAGGCATCCTTTCAGTACTGTTGCTTCTATGAAGGCATTTGCAAGTGCTTGTGAACCTATTAATAATCATCATGCAAAGTTTTCATGGGCCTGGAATTCATTTTTTGGAAAATGCCTTAAGTATACCGCAGGTGAAAAACGGATCATTGTTGATTATGATGAATTTTTAGCGCAACCAGCTTTTCAAATTAAACGAATAGCTAGTGCCTTGAATCTTCAAGTTCAAGAAGATTTGTTAAAAAAATATAGCACTGATTTTATAGATCCTGCCTTGTGTCATTTTAACATCCATGAAATTTCAAAAGATAGTTTAAGTTATGATCAAAAGTTAGCACTCGAAATTTATGAACAACTTCTTTTGGTGGCTCATGATCAGGCATCTTGGAGTCAACTAGAATCTTTTTTTGAAAAATGGAATGCCTCTGTTGCAGCTGTTGAACCTCTTTTAACGATGGTGGAAAAAAATGAACAAACAATTTTATTATTACAAGCAGCACTGCTTGTTTATCGAGGTAAGATAGATAAGAAATTAGGGGTCAGGCTTCAAATTTCAAATTTTGTTCAATGAAATTTAGAGTTTTAATTAACCTTATTCTCTAAATTTGAAATTTGAAGCCTGACCCCTAATTTTGAAGAAGTCTAATAAAACGAAATTGTTTCAAATGATGTTGTGTGTAATTGCAATTGCTCTGTAGCAATATTTAAAAAGCCATCGGAACGATCAGTTAGAATAATACGAAGATTTCCTCTGTTGCTATTTTTTGTCTGCAGCTTTTTTTCTGTTAAGAACGACTTGATGTCGAGGGCGCAATTTTCTGCAGAATCAACAAGTGTGATATTAGGGCCAACAATAGTTGAGATGCATTTTTTGAGTAGTGGGTAATGGGTGCAGCCGAGAACAAGTGTATCAATCCCTTCTGATAGCATTGGATCGAGATAACGATGTAAAATAGCATCAGTAATTTCATTTTCGGTCCATCCTTCTTCAATCAATGGTACAAGGAGTGGACACGGTTGTGAGACGATGGTGAGTTTTTGATCTAGAGCGTGAATAGCCTGTTGATAGGCGTTGCTCGTCACGGTTGCCTTAGTAGCGATGACGCCAATTTTTCCAGATCGTGTTGCTTGTACTGCTGCTGTTGCTCCTGGCTCAATAACACCGTGCAGTGGAATTTTATAAAATTTTTTTAATGTTGGAACAGCTAATGCTGATGCCGTATTGCAAGCAACAACAATGGTTTTAGATCCACGTTGCAAGAGTAGGTCAACAATTTCTTGGCTATAACGAATAATCGTTTCTGGGCTCTTCCCGCCATAGGGAACACGAGCCGTGTCGCCAAAATAAAGAATGTCTTCGTGAGGAAGGATTTTTTTTAAAGCTGCAACAACTGTTAAGCCCCCAACTCCTGAATCAAAGACGCCGATAGGGGAGGAGTTAGGTTCAAGGCTTTTATAGGGCATGA
>CAYYAN010000006.1:5239-11341 GCA_964469825.1 uncultured Chthoniobacter sp.
GTTGAATTAATACCATCTTCACGCATTATCTGGACTATAGGACTTGTTTTTATTGACGTCTGACAGCGTTGTCATCACTCACGTTACCAAGAAGGTAGCGCTCGTTCTTCCGCTTTGTTAGAGGCCAAAATGCCTGCGTCCTATAGTCCAGCTAATTCATGAAAATAGTATAATAACTGCAAAGGAACACAAAAGAACACAAAAGAACATAAAGAAATTTTTTTACATCATTTTGTAACTATTCTCTGCTTTCTTCTTTGTGGACTTTGTGGCTAAATCTTATGTTTCCATTTCTCGCACTCGTAGCTCAATTGGATAGAGCGCTGCCCTCCGAAGGCAGAGGTTGTGGGTTCGACCCCCGCCGAGTGCATGGTTTTTATTTGCAGTAAGTCATGACCCACGAAAATTTTCATCATTTAATAGTTGTTCCTGATGACGGAATAGAACCTTTTCAAAATGCACTGCGTTCAGCAAAGGGGACACTTGATATTAAGATGTTTCAGTTTACAGAGCCACGCTTGTTGAAAGAAGTGATTGATGCTCATCAACGAGGTGTTAAAGTTCGGGTGATGCTCAATCCTTCTCGTTTTACTGGAGAGCATGATAATGACGAAGCTTTTGCGTTGTTAAAAAAAGAGGGTGTTCTTGTGCAGGAAACCAATCCTCAGTTTCCTATCACTCATGAAAAGTCGATGGTAATTGATCGGAAGAAGGCTTTTATCATGTCCCTGAATTGGGCTCCAAAATATTTTGGTGAGACACGTGATTATGCTTTAGTGACAACTTATGATCAAGAAGTGAATGAAGTGGCAAACTGCTTTGAGGCTGATTGGCAAAGAATGAACTTTATTTCTCCTGCGAATTCACCCTTGATTTGGAGTGTTGGTCGTTCGCGAGAGGAAGTTATTCGATTTATTCGTTCTGCTCAAAAAACACTCTATGTGCAGCATGAAAAATATGTAGATACGCCAGTCATTGAAGCGTTGGTGGAGGCTCGAGCTAAACGCAATGTTAAGGTCCATGCTATGGCACTGAGAATTCATTCGTTGCGCGATTTTTACCGTACCGAGGGAATTGCAGGATTGAGGTTGCTCGAAGATTTAGGGATTCATATTCACAAGCTTCGTGGACTCCATCTTCATGCTAAGCTGATGATTGCTGATGACGAGAGGGCGCTCCTCAGTTCGTTTAATTTCTATCCAAAGTGTTTTAATGAGCGCCGTGAATTAGGAATTCGATTTGAAGATCCAACATTGATCAGCAGGTTGGTAAAAATATTTCAAAAAGATTGGGAAAATTCTAAAAGGATGGATCTTTCTGATGAAGCTATTGAGGAAGATTTGCGGGCGCATGAAGCTAAGAAGGCTGCTCTTGGTAAGGGAAGTTCTTAGTCTTCAGTTTGTAGTTCTTAACAAATAAACACGATAAAAAACAATTACCTTTTTCTGATGAGTCAACAAGCTGATTGCTGTGAACTGCCAACTGACAAGGATCAACCACTTGCTAACGACAAGAGTGTAAGCCTCTCTCAACTTGCAAAAACTTTTCTCTTCATTGGGGCAACAAGTTTTGGTGGCGGCTTAACGGCTTATGTTCGTCGCATCATTGTTGAGAATAAGAAATGGATGACGAATGCAGAGTTTTTTCCTGGTCTAGCTTTAAGCCAAGCACTGCCTGGTGCAAACGTAGTTGGCATTTCGCTTTACATTGCCAACCATCTTTGCGGTCCAAGGGGTGTGGTGGTAGCACTGGGTTGTTTAATTACTCCGCCAGCAATTTTTTCTTTTCTTGTAGGATATTTATATTTCACCTTTGGAACATTGCCCGTTATGGAGTCCATACTCAAAGGAGTTGCAGCTGTGGCCTGTGGGTTGATGGCAAGCATGTTTGTTGAATCAGCCAGAGAATCTCTCAGAAATAAAATTGATGTCGCTATTTTTTTAACAACATTTTTTTTAATAAAAAAAGGACACGTTTCTATTCCTTATGCGATCCTCATCATGGCTCCATTAGCGATTTGGTATTATCGACCGCGAAACGCTGGAAGCTCCGAAAAATAAGCGAAATTAAATGAACACGGCTCTCTCGCTCTCTTCCATCTATTGGATTCTTGCTAAACTTTTCTCCACTCTGTCGCTTTCAGCTTTTGGTGGAGGCAATACTATTTTGCCAACTTTAGAGACCGTGGTTGTAAATCAATACCACTGGCTGACGAGCGAGCAGTTTGTGGATTGTTTTAGTTTGAGTAAGGCTGGGCCTGGTCCGACAACATTAATCGTTGAGCTTATTGCAATCAAAGCAACTGGCTTTGTGGGGCATCACTTTGTTGTTCATGCAGCTTTCATTGGGGCATGCATTTCTATCATTACTATTTTTGTTCCAAGTTCAATTTTACTACTCATTGTTGCTCATTTTTGGGAGAAGTGGAGAGGTCTCCCTTGGCAGATTACTATCGAAAAAGCTTTGATGCCAATTACCTGTGGCCTAGTTCTGGCTGCTACTGAAACGGTTGCTAAAACCGCTATTTCAGATTGGTTAACAGGTGTAATGGGGTTCTTTGCGCTCCTTCTTCTTCTTTATACAAAAATTAACCCTGTGTTGATTATGGCAGTTGCTGGAGTCGCAAGTTATTTAATTTTTAAATAAAATCAGTAACTCTGTCCAAGTAAAAAGGAATAGTTAAAAAAGATACTATTGCGGTCACTTTTATCCAAAAAAGTCTCCAATAAAAATAAGAAAGCTGTTTTTTCTTTGTAGGTCTGCTTCGTTTGAAATACTGAAACGTTGAAGGAAATAGCAATGATTGAGGTAATGCTTTTTGGGTTCTTTTGCAGCTATTTTTTTCTTTCTTTTTCTTTCAAGCAATCTCGAATTTCTTGTAACAATTGTTCTGTTTTATTGATAGGAGCAGTGAGAGAGGCATTAATGCGAAGGATCATAATGACTCGCACAAGAGCAAAAACAGAAGCTCCGATGATCAGGAATTCAATGACAGTGGTGATGAAGTTTCCATAGTTGATAGTTGCTGCCCCTGCAGCTTGTGCTGCTTGAAGTGTTTCATAGTGGCGACCATTGAGCGATACAAACAGATTCTGAAAATTGATTCCTTTTAAAAGGAGTCCGATAGGAGGCATTACGAGATCATTAACTAACGAATTAACAACTTTGCCAAAGGCGGCGCCAAGAATGATACCAACCGCAAGATCGATCATATTGCCGCGAGAGATGAAATCTTTAAATTCTTGGAGAAGGCGGGGAGTCATGGAGGTAGGTTATAGGCTATAAACCTAAAAACGTGAATGAAAATAAAAAATTTTACGCAATAGTATCTGTTCTAAAGTCGAGCCATTCTAATGCCTCACTAACCGTACAGGTTAGCCGCGGCCTTACAACAACCAGTTTTAAATCAGACTTCTTACGCAAACTTTCTCATTTTCATTCCCGTTTTTAGGATAAATTGTAGGTTACAGGAAAATTTATTTCAGAAATAAAAAAAAGATCTTGCCATATCGGCAACCATGAGGCAAACTCACTTTCCTTTTTCGCCGAACTCTGGCGATTTTATTTTCACGAAGTAATTCAAGTTCCATGGCTAAAGAAATCGTAGGTACTATCAAATTGCAAATCCCAGCGGGAGCAGCTAATCCAGCTCCTCCAGTTGGACCAGCTCTTGGTCAACAGGGGGTCAATATTATGGCTTTCTGTAAGGAATTTAATGCTGCGACTCAAAAACAAGCAGGTGATATTTTGCCTGTAGTGATCACAGTTTATAAAGACAAGAGCTTTACCTTTATTACCAAAGCTCCACCAGCTGGCATTCTTTTGAAAAAAGCAGCTAACATTGCTTCTGGCTCTAAAGAGCCTAACAAAACAAAAGTTGCTAAGCTTACCAAGAAACAGGTCATGGATGTTGTTAAAGTTAAAATTCAAGACATGAATGCGAAGTCCGAAGAAGCTGCCTTCCGTACTCTGTGTGGTACAGCGCGTCAGATGGGCATTGAAATTGAAGGGTAATTTATATTAACATAAAACAAAATAGCAGGAGATTAATCATCGTTAAAACTGCACCTCAATATGAATAAGAAACATAGCAAACGTTATAACGCAGCAGCCGCTCTCGTTGAAGCTGGTAAGAAATATCTTTTAAATGATGCTGTAAAAGTTCTCAAGTCAATGCCTGTGCCGAAGTTCGACCAGACTGTGGCTCTTTCCATTCGGCTCGGTGTCGACCCTAAGCAAAGTGACCAGATGGTTCGTGGTACTTGTCCTCTTCCTCACGGTAGCGGTAAAAATGTCCGGGTTCTCGTTTTTGCTACGGGTGCTGCTGCAACTGCAGCTGCCGAGGCAGGTGCTGAGCATGTAGGTTTTGAAGAAATGATTAAAAAATGCCAAGCTGGTTTTGCTGACTTTGATGTTGCTATTGCGACGCCGGCAGCAATGGCGGAAGTAAGAAAATTAGGAAAAGTTCTAGGGCCTCGCGGGCTCATGCCTAATCCAAAAACTGGAACAGTTAGTGATGACACAGCTCAAGCCGTTCGTGAAGTAAAGGCTGGGCGTGTTGAGTTCAAGCTTGACAAAAATGGAAATGTCGCAGTGCCCGTTGGAAAGTTTTCTTTTTCAGAGTCGCAAATAGCAGAAAATGCAGCTGCTGTTCTTGAAGCGGTTATCAAATCACGTCCAGCTACGGCAAAAGGCTCTTTTGTCGAAGCGGTCACTTTAGCAGCAACCATGCTTCCTGGTCTGAAGGTTGATGCAGCTCCTTTCCTCAAACAAGCACGATAATAACTTTTATGCGTCCCGAGAAATCTACTATTGTTGATGATATCAAATTGCGGCTAAATGCTGTTCCATTCTTGATTCTGGTTGAGTATGGCGGTATGAATGTTGTTCATTTTTCAGAATTAAGAAAGCGTCTTGCTGAGGGTGGAGCACAATGTTCTGTTATAAAAAATACTTTCTTAAAGCGCGCTTTAAAAGATGCTGGTCTTGCAGATCTTGATGAGCACTTAACTGGACAAACGGCTCTCGTTACTGGGGAAAAAGATGTTTGCGCGACTGCTAAAGTGCTTAAAACATTTGCAGCTGAATTTCAAAAACCAACAGTTCGTATTGGTATTTTGGATAATGACATCTTATCGTTTGATCAAATCATGGCATTAGCATCATTGCCATCAAAAGAAGCTTTGCAATCTCAGCTCTTGGGCTTGTTGCTCATGCCGGCAACCAAGCTTGTTCGTACGCTCAACGAGCCAGGTGCCAGCTTGGCTCGAGTTCTTGCTGCCAAGGCAAAAGTCGACTGAGTTTCTCATTTGTTTTCAGTAATATTAACTTTTTATTCCCATATTAACAATTTTCTCTCGATGCCTTTTGGTGGCGAGTGATACCAACAAACTAACACGATGTAGGTCGGAGTGGCGGCTGCCACTCTCAAATATTCTGGAGCTTCAGAATGCGACAACATCACAGTCCCAATAAAATTATGTCAGACAATAATGCTATCGTAGATCAACTTAGTAATCTTACTGTTCTTCAAATTGCTGAACTCGTTAAAGCTCTCGAAGAAAAATGGGGTGTCAGTGCTGCTGCTCCTGTTGCTGTGGCTGCTGTAGGTGGTGCTGCTGCTGGCGCTGCTCCTGTTGAAGAAAAAACAACTTTTGATGTTATCCTCAGTGAAGTGGGTAGTAACAAAATTGGGGTGATCAAAGAAGTTCGCGCGGCTGTTCCTGGATTAGGTCTTGCTGAAGCAAAAGCTCTCGTTGAGAGCGCTCCTAAACCATTGAAAGAAGGTGCAAGCAAAGAAGAAGCAGAAGAGATTAAGAAAAAGATCGAAGCTGCTGGAGCTAAAGTCACCATCAAATAAGAATATCGATTTTTCTAGTTGCCGTGTTTTTGAATCATTCATTGACACGGTAACTAGATTCTCGTATATTAACTAACTTTACTTTGTTAACACTCTGCATCCCTCTTTTTAATTTAATTGTTGGCAATATTCCGAGCTTCTTACAACGGGCTGCTCGGAATTTCCGTCTTTTCTTTTCATTAAGTCAACTCCATCAGTCACCGTTATTAAAATGGTAACGGAATATGAACTTTTTGCTATGG
>CAYYAN010000006.1:11351-17373 GCA_964469825.1 uncultured Chthoniobacter sp.
CTTAGCATCCTCAAAAACGCTTAGCGACACATTCGATTCTATGTCAGAACGCATTCAATTTGGAAAACTTCACGAAGTTATTGACCCACCTAACTTAATCGAACTTCAGATTAAGTCTTACGACGAATTTTTTCAAAAGGGAATTGACCCTCTCAAGCGTCGAAACATTGGCTTGCAAGCAGTCTTTCGTGAATTTTTCCCGATTTTCGGATTTGAAGAAAAATCAAGCCTTGATTTTGTCAGCTATCAACTCGAAGAACCTAAAATTGGTCCTGTTGAATCTCAACTAGAGGGTCTGACTTATAGCGCTCCTCTTTATGTTACCTTCCGTTACAAGGATGAAAAAGTAACAAAGGAAGAAAAAGTTTATATGGGAGAAATTCCATTAATGACTCCACAAGGAACGTTCATTATTAATGGAGCTGAGCGTGTCGTGGTTAGTCAATTGCACCGTTCGCCAGGAATTAGTTTTGAGACAGATGTTCATTTAAACGGAAAATTATTACAAGGATTCCGAATTATTCCAGACCGTGGTTCTTGGATTGAAATTCAATTTGACACTAACGATCTTCTTTATGTCTATCTTGACCGACGTAAACGTCGTCGCAAATTTTTAGCAACAACTTTCCTTCGTGCGCTTGGATATCCAACGGATGAAGAAGTAGTTGGTTTATTCTATAACATTGAAGATCTTAAGTTGACTGCTAAGCTTGATGAAGAAGAGTTGGCTACAAAGGTATTGCTTCAAGATTATGTTGAGGGAGAAACAATCATAGCGCGTGCTTTTGAGCCGTTAACACTTGCTGTCATCCGAGATCTCCTTCATGCAAAGGTCACAACTGTTAAAGTTGTCGATATTAAAGAAGATGACACTATCATGAAATCGCTTCGCCGCGATCCAGCTCATGATGAAGATGAAGCCCTTAAAGATATTTATCGCAAGCTTCGCCCTGGAGATCCTCCAACAGTTCAGAATTCCCGTGGCATGTTAAAGCGTCTTTTCTTTGATTCCAAACGTTATGACCTAGGACGTGTTGGTCGTCATAAGATTCAGCAAAAGCTCGGCGTTAAGACTGGTGGTGATGATCGCTTGCTCTGCAAGGAAGACATCGTAGAGGCAATTCGTTACCTTCTTAAATTGCGCCGCGGTGAAGGAATGATTGATGATATCGATCACCTCGGTAGTCGTCGCGTGCGTACGGTTGGTGAGCTTCTTGCGAACCAATGTCGCGTTGGTCTTTCTCGTACAGAACGTCTTGTTCGTGAGCGGATGGCTCTTTATGACCCTGCTGTTGATCATATCACTCCTCAGAAGTTGATTAATCCTAAATCGCTGAGTGCAGTGGTCCGTGACTTCTTTGGGCGTTCTCAGTTGAGTCAGTTCATGGATCAAACTAATCCACTTTCTGAACTAACTCATAAGCGTCGTCTCTCTGCTCTTGGACCTGGAGGTCTTAGCCGTGACCGCGCTGGTTTTGAAGTTCGTGACGTTCATCCTTCTCACTATGGAAGAATTTGTCCGATTGAGACACCAGAAGGTCCAAACATCGGTCTGATCAGCTCATTGAGCACTTATGCTCGAATCAATGATTTTGGTTTTATTGAAACTCCTTATCGCAAAGTCGTCAAAGGATGTGTAACTAATGACATTGTCTATCAAACTGGAGATCAGGACGAAAATTATTACGTGGCACAAGCTAACTCCGCCATTGATGCTAAAGGTCGTTTCTTAGGAAATGCCGTATTAGCACGTTATCGTGGAGATTATGTTGAAGTGGAGCCTGATAAAATTGAATACATGGATGTTTCGCCAAAGCAGCTCGTTTCTGTAGCGGCTGGATTAATTCCATTCTTGGAGCATGATGATGCTAACCGTGCTCTCATGGGTTCAAACATGCAACGCCAAGGTGTTCCATTGCTCGTTTCAGAATCTCCTATCATTGGTACTGGACTAGAAGGTCGTGTTGCTCGGGATTCTAAGGCGGTCATTCTTTCTGAAGCAAATGGTAAAGTTGCTTCTGTTGATGCTCTTCGCATTATTATTACAAAAAATGGACTTCTTCCGGAAGGGAAGAAAAAGATTAAGCATGATCCTGAAAATGGAATTTATGTTTATGAATTAAGAAAGTTCATGCGTTCCAATAGCAGCACTTGCATCAATCAGCGTCCAATTGTAAAAAAAGGACAATCGGTGAAGGTTGGAGATGTTTTAGCAGATGGTCCTAATACAGAGCAAGGAGAGTTGGCCTTAGGACGTAATGTTCTTGTTGCCTTCATGCCTTGGAATGGCTATAACTTTGAAGATGCAATCATGATTTCAGAGCGTGTGGTAAAGGAAGATATTTATACCTCTATCCATATTGATGAATTTGAAATTGGCGCTCGTGATACAAAGTTAGGTCCTGAAGAAATTACACGTGATATTCCTAATGTCAGCGAAGAAGCATTACATAATCTTGGTGTAGATGGCGTTATTCGCATTGGTGCTGAGGTAAAACCTGGTGATATCCTTGTTGGAAAGATCACGCCAAAGAGCGAAACAGAATTAGCTCCTGAAGAACGACTTCTTCGTGCTATTTTTGGTGAAAAAGCAGCTGATGTTCGCGACACATCTCTTACTGTTCCTTCTGGAACTTATGGAATTGTGATGGATGTGCGTGTTTCTTCTAAAAAAGAGGTTACTAAATTCAAGATCACTCCGGTTGAAGCGAAGCGTCAATTTAAGCTGATTCAAGAAGAATACAAAAAACGGAAAGAAGAACTACATGAACTTCTTACAGAAGCGCTCTCCAATGTTCTCTTGGGTGAAAAAATTCCGCTTGATGTTGTCAATGGACAAACCGGCGAGATTATTATTCCAGCTAATCGCAAGATTACTAAGATGCTTCTGCGCAAATTAGCAAGTGTTTATGATCATGTTGAAATAGATCCAAGTCCGATTAGAAATAAAATCCGAGAAATCATCGGTCAGTTTGAACATCGCTTTGCTGATCTTCAAAATGAAACAGATGAAAACTTAGGACGCATTGAGAGTGGAGATGATGTTGATCCTGGTATTATCAAACAAGTTAAAGTTTATATCGCCAGCAAGCGGAAGTTAAGTGTTGGAGATAAAATGGCAGGACGTCACGGTAATAAAGGTGTTGTTGCCAAAATTGTGCCAGAAGAAGATATGCCTTATTTGGCTGATGGAACGCCTGTAGATATCGTTCTTAATCCTCTTGGTGTTCCAAGTCGTATGAACGTTGGGCAGCTCCTCGAAACTCACCTTGGTATTGCAGCTAAAGCGCTTGGTTTTAAAGTTGCAACACCAGTATTTGACGGTATTCCTGAAGCAGATATTAGGAAGTACCTCAAAGATGCAAGCAAGAAGGAAGGTTTCTCTTGGATTCAAGAAAATGGGAAATCAAAACTTTACAACGGTCTCACTGGAGAACCATTTGATCAAGAAGTGGTCGTTGGTATCATGTACATGCTCAAGTTGGGGCATTTAGTTGCTGATAAAATCCACGCTCGTGCCGTTGGTCCATATTCCTTGGTTACGCAGCAACCACTTGGTGGTAAAGCGCAATATGGTGGTCAGCGCTTTGGTGAGATGGAAGTCTGGGCACTTCAAGCTTATGGTGCAGCTTATACATTACAAGAACTCCTTACCGTGAAATCGGATGATGTTCAAGGAAGAACGCGCATATATGAAAGCATTGTTAAAGGTGATAATTCGTTGGAAGCAGGCATACCTGAATCCTTCAACGTTCTCATCAAAGAAATGCAAGGACTTTGCCTTAATATTGATGTTGGTGGCAAAGAACATGCTCGTACTTTGATTGAAATGGCCTAGTCACTCAGAATATTCCCAAAATAGATTGATAAGTTAAAACGATTAAAAAAGCTTAGCTATGATTGAACAAGAAATGACCACTTTGTTGGGAACTCCCAATGACACATCTTTTGAAGAAGTACAGATTACTGTTGCTTCACCAGAAATGATGCGTTCTTGGAGTAAAGGAGAAGTAAAAAACCCTGAAACCATCAATTACCGTACTTTTAAACCTGAAAAGGGAGGATTGTTCTGTGAACGTATCTTTGGACCAACCCGTGATTGGGAATGTTCTTGCGGAAAATACAAACGTATCAAGCATAAAAATGTTGTTTGTGATCGTTGTGGTGTTGAGGTTACCTTGAGTCGTGTTCGTCGTGAACGAATGGGACATATTGAACTCGCTGTTCCTGTAACTCATATCTGGTTCTATAAATGCATGCCTTCTCGTATTGGATTAATGCTCGATATGACAGGACGTCAGTTAGAACGAATTATCTATTATGAAGATTATGTCGTGATTGATCCTGGTAAGACACCTTTTGAGCGCGGGCAACTTTTAACTGAGAGTGAATTCCGTGAAGCAGAGGATCAATATGGAGAGGACTTTACTTATGGTATGGGAGCGGAAGCAATTCACAAGTTGCTCGAATCCATGGATCTAAAACAAGAGCAAGTCCTTATTGAGCAGCTCATGACTCAAACAAAGAGCAAACAAATTCGCAAAAAATTGACTAAGCGAATGAAGCTTGTACAAGGTTTTCTGAATTCTAAGACGCGGCCTGAATGGATGATTTTAAATGTGCTTCCGGTGATTCCTCCAGACCTTCGACCTCTTGTTCCTTTAGAGGGAGGACGTTTTGCAACATCTGATCTCAATGATCTGTATCGTCGCGTTATCAATCGGAATAATCGTCTACGGACCTTGCTTCAGCTCAAAACTCCTGAAGTTATTATTCGTAACGAAAAACGAATGCTTCAAGAAGCTGTTGATGCTCTTTTTGACAACGGTCGTCATGGTCGCGCAGTGACAGGAGCTGCGAACCGTCCTTTAAAATCATTGAGCGATATGCTCAAAGGAAAGGGTGGGCGTTTCCGTCAAAACTTGCTTGGAAAGCGTGTTGATTATTCAGGTCGCTCGGTCATCGTTATTGGTCCTGAGTTAAAGCTCAACCAGTGTGGTCTTCCAAAGAAGATGGCGCTCGTGCTTTTTGAACCTTTTATTATTCGGCGACTGAAAGAGCTTGGCTATGTTCATACTGTTCGAAGCGCTAAAAAGCTTATTGAACGCCAGACAGCTGAAGTTTGGGATATTCTAGAAGAGGTGACTCGTGGGCACGCTGTTCTTCTTAATCGTGCTCCGACATTGCACCGACTTTCGATTCAAGCATTTGAACCAATCTTAATTGAGGGAGAAGCTATTCGTGTGCACCCACTCGTTTGTACGGCATACAATGCTGACTTTGATGGTGATCAAATGGCTGTTCACGTTCCACTTTCGGTAGAAGCCCAATTGGAAGCTCGCACCTTGATGTTGGCTCCTAATAATATCTTTTCTCCTTCAAGTGGAAAACCAATTACGAATCCATCCCAAGATATTCCACTTGGTTGTTACTACTTGACGTATGCCCCACGTGGCATCAACGAACCAAAAGAAGAACGGCTTCCGCTTTTTGCTGATGCTGCAGAAGTTGAAATGGCGTTGAGCGAAAAATCTATCAGCGTACACACTCGAATTCGTCTTCAAAATCCTGATCGTGGTAATGTTACGGTCTATGGAAATAAAGAACTTGCGGTTATTGAAACAACAGCAGGGCGCGTTATTTTCAATGAAATTTGGCCAAAAGAACTTGGCTTTTATAATAAAGTTGCTGGGAAAAAACAACTCAGTGACATTATTTGGAATTGTTATAAAGTTGTTGGACAGCAAAAGACTGTTGAAACATTAGATCGTCTTAAAGAAGTTGGTTTCCGTGAAGTAACACGAGCCGGTGCTTCTGTTGGTATTAATGACATGATCATTCCAAAAGAAAAAATCACGTTAATTGAAATCGCCAAGAAGCAGATTGCAGAAGTTCAAAAGCAATATCGTCGTGGTATTATCACTGAAGGTGAACGGAAAAATAAAGTGCAAGATACTTGGACGCATGCTGGACAAGAGATTTCTAATGCTGTCTTCCGTGCACTTGAATATAATGATGGCCA